>CAVGVM010000036.1:0-2674 GCA_963632645.1 Lachnospiraceae bacterium
AAAAACATTAAAAATAACAAAAACTATCTTTGAGATAAGCCAAAGTACAAAAGTTATAAATAACATTTCTAATATACATTTTATTTTTTCTTTAAACTTCATAGTACAAAACATATTATAAGTATTAGTAACTATCTTTAAAAAATCATTAAAGCAATTACTAAAATTTATCTTATTATTCTCAGTCTTACCAATAAAACCATCATCCATCAAATCTTCTAAAGTACAATTAAGTACCTTACACATTTTCTTAAGTTTTTCCATATCAGGATATGACGACCCAGATTCCCATTTAGAAACAGCCTGCCTTGAAACCTCTAACAAATCTGCCAATCTCTCTTGAGATAAATTATTCTCTTTTCTTAACTTCTTTAACTTATCACTAAATTTCATTTTTTCTCAACCTCCACCGATATTTTAATGCAAATAAAGTCGGTAGCACTACCAATTTTTAGTTTCTTTTTGTATAAATTCAGTTGCAACTATGAATTTTTCCACTTTTTATACTCTCTTATAATTGTATCAGCCACTTCCTCAGGAGTTAAATTAGTTGTATCAACTATTAAATCATAATTATTATAATCATCCTTCTTAACACCATATAATTTAAAGTATCTTTCATTCTCACACTTAAATCTTTCAATTAAAGCCTTCTTATGTGCTTCCATATCATTAAACTGTTCCAAATCTTTTCTCTTGCTATCCTCAAAAGCCCTTCTTGCAGCCTCATCAATATCTACTCTCAAATAAACCTTAAACGATTCAGGAACAGCATACCAACCAAGTCTTGCATCAATAATAAAATTATCATTTTCCTTAGCATATTCCTTAGCACTATTTTCAATCTCAATATCAATCTCTGGATGATCCTCAACATACTTACCAAACTCCGCCAAAGACATATTAGCATCCTTAGCAAGTTTCCTAAAATACTCCCCATTTCTATAAATACCATAAGATAACTTATCCATAAGAACTTCAGAAACAGAACCCTTTCCAGAAGCCAAATCTCCACTTAGAGAAATAATATTTCTTTTTTCCATAAAATACCTCTTTTCTTAAATATTACTTAAAAATATATCACAAAAATAACTATTTCTCAACAACACTATAATCGAAAATGTAAAAAAGTGTAAAAAGTTTTAAAAAATATACCAATACATTAGGTAAAATTCCCTAATACTGATATAATATATATAGAGAATAATGAAAGGTAGTGAATTTATGAACAATAAAATTTCAATTAATAAATATATACTTTTTTCTATCATATTTATATGTTCTTTTCTTTTTCTAGGAAATGCTAATGCTTTATCAGTTGGTAGAGTTACTTATGATGGAAAAGTCCTCTTAAGAACTGGTCCAGGAAGCAATTACCAAACCTCTAATGAATTACATTACGGAGATTCCTTTATGATAATGAATTCATCTACAATTAAAGGAAGTGGTTGCACCAACGGCTGGTATAAAATAAACTACAATGGTTCTTTTAGATATATTTGTAGTGGACATACCTCAACCTCTGCAAGCACCATAAGAGTAAACAATAGTAGTGGTGTTAATCTAAGAACCGGTGCAGGAACAAATTATAGTACATATAAAAAAGTAAAAAATGATAAATTACTAACTCTATCATCAACCCAAAAAATAAGTGGTAAAGGTTGCTCAAGTGGTTGGTACAAAGTATATTACAACAGTAAAAACTTATATATATGTAGTTCCTATATAAAGAATTATAATTCTAGTAGTAATGTCATAATATCTAATACAGGTGGAGTTAATATTAGAAAATCAAATTCTACCAGTAGTCAAAAAATCGCTTCACTAAAATATGGACAAGCTTTAACACTAAGTGATAAAACAAAATACAAAGGTACTGGTTGCTCCGCTGGTTATTACAAAGTATTTTACAAAGGATACATAAGAAACGTATGTAGTTCCTATGTATATAACAAAACAAGTTCTTACGTTGTTAATATAGGCGCAGGCGTTCCAGTTTATAGTAGTACTACTAACTTAAAAAAAACAAATACTATTTCCTACGGATCACCAGTAATAGTAATTGGAACCACTAAATATAAAGGAAACAACTGCTCAAATGGTTACTATAAAATAAGTCTTAACAATACCAATAAATATGTATGTAGTTCCTATATAACAAATACTAACAATATCACAAATACTACTGCAAAAGTAAATATTAGAAAAGGTGCAGGCACCAATTATGCCAAAACTACTTCATTTGTAAAAAATGCCTATGTTGTTCTAGCAAGTACTTCAAAATTTAAAGGTTCAGGATGCTCTGCTGGTTGGTATAAACTAAACTATAATGGTACAACAGGATATATTTGTAGTTCCTACACAGAACTCGGAAAAGCAACAAACACAAATACATCTAATAGTACTAACAATAACACTTCAACAAAAAAAACAATAACAAAAATAAAAACATCATCTGGTTACTACTACACTACAAACACATGGAGTTATAAACTAAAAGAAAACTATGGTTACGTAAGAAACACAGCAAGTATAAACAGTTCCCGAAAAGATACCATTTACTTAGGAACAGAAATCAATGTTACCGGAACAGCAAAAGCAACAAGTGGCTGCTCCGCTGGTTGGTATAAAATTTCTTACTACAATAACAGAACTGGTTATATATGTAAAAGCC
>CAVGVM010000037.1:0-7718 GCA_963632645.1 Lachnospiraceae bacterium
TTCATATAATATATATTATGTTAACTTGTATTTATTTTCTGCACACATAATTAATGTATTTAACTATAGTATTATAATATTAGATAGAAGGAGAGGTATAAAATATGTTAGAATTATTAAGTTCAGTTCCAATGGATATGGTACAATTTTTAGCAAAAAGTGCATCAAGTTTTTGTACAGATACAAAACCTATATGGAGTTTTATTGGTAATATAGTTAAAATTTTACAAATTGCTATACCAGTAATAATAATCTTATTAGGAACACTTGATTTAGGTAAAGCTGTAATGAGCGGTGATGATAAAAAAGTAAAAGAAGCTCAAAAAGCACTTATAATGAGAATTATTTATGGTGTTGCTATATTCTTCCTAGTAATGGTAATCCAAGTTATCTTCGGATTAGTAGGAGAAGGAGCAGATACATCTAATATGTGTTTCAAATGTGTTAGTTTAGGCGGATGTTAGTGTAAAAAAAATATAAAAAGTATAAAACATATTGTTTAGTACTTTTTTTTTTGTTATAATAAAATAGAAATTTAGTGTGAAGGTGATAATTAATGATAGATTTTGTTATGAATAATATAGATATTGTAAGTGCGGTGAGATACTTAGTAAAAGATAGTAGTTGTTCAATCTTACCAAGTAATTTTCAAAGTATATTAAATGAATTATTTATGTGGATTAAAATAGCAACACCATGCCTAGTATTATTACTTTGTTCAATGGACTTAGCAAAAGGAGTTGTAGCGCAAGATGATAGAGCGATAAAAGCAGCATTATCTTCTGTTGTTAAAAGAGTCTCTATTGGTGTTGGAATATTTTTTATACCCATCCTTTTGGATTTTTTACTTGATATTGGTGGAATATTAAGTGGCGTATGTAAAATAGGAATTGGTGGTGTGTAATATGTATATTTTAGCTGATTGGGGTGTAGCAAACGGTGCATTCTTTCATTTAGTTTCGGGCATATATGGTACAGTTGCTAGAGTATATGATGTTATTATACAAGTATCTTCTAACTCAGACATGCAAACTTCACTTCAAATATCAGATTTTGCTAATACTATTTATGTTTTAGCAGGAGTATTTATGCTATTTAGAGTAGCAATTGGAATGATTCAAATGTTACTAAATCCAGATAAAGTAACAGATAAACAAGTTGGAGCTGGGAAACTACTCACAAGAATAGTTACATGTGTCATCCTATTGTGGGCGTTTTATCCAAGTGGGGTTTTATTGAAACCATATGATAAAACTACAGGCGATGGAGGAATGTTACCTAGAATGGAACAAGCGATTCTAGGAACGAATGATAGTGAAGGATTATTTGATACGGTTTTGAGAAATAGAGATCGAATAGGTGGTAATCCATTTGATTTCAGCAAAGATACTAAAGCAAAATCAAAATCCTGTTATTATTTTTCTGCGACAAAAGATGATATAAAATATTACAAAATAAATTTTAAAACCGGACAAAAAAATAATTCAAAATATAAAGAAGTAACAGGCTCAAATGGAATTTATTATGAAGTTGTTTCAGGAGTTATGGGAGGAAAAAATAGTGGTTCCGGAATAAACTACTCTTCAATTAATGGACAACTCAAATATGTGGGAGACATGGTCACTAAAAAAGGTAATTTAAAGTGTCCTAAAGCACTTAATAAAAATGGTGATCACTATACTTCATCTGAACTAGGTAATAGTACAAGTTCTATTGTAGGAGGATACACCAGCTTGAAAGAAATGCAAAAAGGTGTAGAAAAGATGTCTGATGGAGATAAGAGCACTATTAGTAAGCTATACTCGTCAAAAGATAAGATAGTAGATAATGTTTTAACTGCACTTGGTACAAAAAGTTGGTTTAAACCATTTGCAAAACTTTTCATAAATTGGAAAATAGATGGTATTGCAGGCAATATTGTGGATTATCCTTTACTGACTGATTTAGAAAATCGTGATACCTCATTATCATTTGCACAAACAGTGGCTGCCAGTTTTCAAGAGTGTACGGGAGACGACACTAAAGAATGTCACGAAGTGCAAGATAGAATGTTTGGCTCAACGGGTGGAAATCATGATGCAGTAGAATTGATTGGTGATGGTAAACTTAATGTAGACTTCTTCTTTTCTTGGATTTTTGGGTTAGCAATAATTGTATATTTAATATTCTTAATAGTGGATATAATAATTCGTAAATTTAAATTAGTGTTATTGGAATTTTTGTCGCCTATTCCTATAGTTTGTTATGCAGATCCGAGTGATAAGGTATTTAATCGCTGGCTTAAAATGTATTTTTCAACATATGTAGATATCTTTATAAAACTATTTGCATTAAATGTAGCGTTGATATTACTAAGCGCAGATTTGATACCAGATGGTTCAAATATATTACTTAAAATTCTATACATTATTGCTATTTTAATATTTGCCAAAGTAGTACCAAGTATGTTATCAAAAATATTTGGTCTTGATTCTATAGGAGGCTCATTCAAAGACATTGGAAAAATGTTTAAACGTGGTGTAGGAATAGGAGCCGGAGCAGCGGTAGGAGGTGCTATTGGAGGTATAACTGGTGGATTTGCCGGAGCGCTTACAGGAGTAGCAAGAGGAGCCGGAGCAGGGTTTAAAGGTGACATTTCTGGCGGAGCTAAATCGATTGCACTTAGAAATGATAGAGTGAATGCAGCAAAAGCTAATGGTCTAGGTTTCTGGCAAAGAGCAGCAGCGGGAATGGCCGGTACTATAGGTTACAGTCCTAAAACAAGCATGGATAACAAAATAAAAGATAAAGTTGATAAAAAACAAATGTTAGATGATTTCAGAAAACACAAAAAAAATATCGAAGATATGGCTGATAGTTCAAGTTATTTATCAGATATAAACTCTAAAATAGCAGCTGATCCTGATAGCTTTGAATATAACGATAAAACAGGAAAAGCCGCTATGAAAGATGCTAGATCAGATTTTATTAAATTAAATGAAAACAATAAGAAAAATGATAAAGGTAATATTAGTTATAAAAACTCTAGAGGTGAATGGATAGACTCTGGACAAAGGTCTATTATGTTAATGAAGATGGTAGTTTGAATTCTATAAAATTCGAAGGTTCTGCACAAGGAAAAATTGAACAAGCAGAAAAAGAAATGCGTGCCGAATTTAATTCAAGCCATGCACTACAAAAAGAACTTAAAATGGAAGGCCAACAAATTCCAAACTTTGCTTCTTATGAACTAGCTGAAACTAAAGCTAAAGATTTATCAAATCAATACAGTACAGAAATTATTGAAGTTCAAAAATCTGATAAATACGGAAAAGCTCAAGCATTTGAAGAATTTTCAAATAGTGGCAAATAATAAAAAGGAAGTGATACTACATGGATTATAATTATTTAGTACCAGCTAATAGTAAAAAACAAGGTTTAATATTTGGAGTTTTTAAACCAATTGATTTAATTATTCTTCTTACAGGCATTCTTATTACTTTTATATTTTGTATTATATTTCCACTTGATACAATATGGGGAGTGATTATTGCAGTAATACCAGTCGCTATTGCTGGTTTCCTAGTGTTTCCGATATTTAATTATCACAACACTAGAGTATTCCTTCATGAAATGTATAAATTTTACTTTGTAAATAGAAGAAAATATGTATGGAGAGGTTGGTGTTATCAATATGAACAATCAGATGAACAATATGATGAACAATCAAATTAATCAAAGTCCAATCAGTGGACAAACAAATCAAAATCCTATTAATAGAAATGAACCAAAGGGAAAAGTCATGTCTAAGAATGCTCAAACTAATTCTAAGTATACTGAAAACTGGCTTCCTCTTAAGGCTATTAGTAATGGTGTTATGTATAATAACAAAAATGAAATGATTACAGGGGTAAAAGTTCAACCAAGAAATATCTTTATCTTAGATCAATCCTCAATGGATAATGCTTTAATAGGACTTATGAATTTTTACAACACTATTGATTTTGAGTTTTGGCTTGTTGTAGCAGATCGTCCAGTAGACATTGCTGTTTATCAAGCAGAACTTCAAGTTCTATATAATAAAACTCAAGATCAACGTATTCGTAAACTTATTTCTCAAGATATGAATAAAGGTGATTATTTCATTAATAATGATGTTGTTGATACTGAATATTTCTTATTATTCAAAGAAAGAAATGGCGAAATGATGCAAAAGAAGCTTCGTAATATGATAAATAATCTAGCAGGAGCAGGACTTGTAGCAAGCCAAACAACTAACGATGATTTAAGACTTATTATAGATAATTTCCTTAATGGAGGAAGAAAGTATGAATCAGGAGGTGTAATGCCATTATGAGTTTTTTCAAAAGTGAAGTTGCTCCTAAGGGGCTTGATTTTACAAACAGTAGCATGATAGTAGCTAGTGATAAATATATGACTATTTTATCAGTAGTAGGGTACCCAAGATATGTTGGAGTAGGTTTCCTATCTAACATAACAAACATGCCAGGAGTTAAAATTGTTATAAAACACATTCCTGTTCCATTTTCTACATTAACAAAAATGCTTAATAAAGAACTTGCTTCAATGAAAATCAGATACCAAGAAGAAAAAGATGCAACATATCAAGAAAGTATTAGACAAGATTATGAAACACTAGAATCATTTATTCAACAACTAGCAGCGGCTCAAAGTAAAACCTTTGACTTTCAAATGCACATAGTTATATCAAGTGATTCTAAAGAAGATCTTGATCTTAAAAAAGTACAAATCAAAAACTATTTAGATGCTATGCAATTAAAAGCATTACCACTTAGATTTGAACAAGAACAAGTATTAAAATCTATAATTCCAGTCTTTCCAAGACAAGAAATAGAAGAAAGAATAGGAACAATAATGCCAAGTCCTACAATGGCTGGTATGTATCCATATATATTTGATAGTATAAAAGATCCAGGACCTTCTGTATTACTTGGTACAGACTTCTCTGGTGGGGTAGTTATGTTTAACCAATTCTTATATCAAACAAGAAAAGAACATAACCGTGTTAATGCCAATATGATTATTTTAGGTACATCTGGTTCCGGAAAAAGTACTGCTGCAAAACTAATGCTTAGAACTGCTATTAGAAACGGTTATAAAATAGTAGCAATCGACCCAGAAAACGAACTAAAAGAAATGGCCGAATCAGTTGGAGGAGACACTATCGACCTTGGAAAAGGTGGAGAATTCGGACTTATAAACCCATTTGAAGTTCTAATTGATGCCGATGAAGATGAAATAAGACAAGGACTAGGTTACACAGTTCTAACAAAAACCCTTCAATTCCTAAAAGCATTTATGAAATACTACGATCCATCAATTGAAGAAGACGTTCTTAACTTATTTATAGAACTTACTCAAGAAACATATCAAAGATTCGGTATAGGATTTAACACAGACTTTTCTCAATTCACAAGTGCAAATTACCCAACCTTTGATGATGTCTACACAACCATAAAAGGAAAATTAACCTCTATGACAGACATGACTCACGAAAGAGATATAATGGAAAGACTAGAACTAAAGATAAGACCACTTACCAATGAACTTAGATTCTATTTTAACGGTAAAACAACCATAGCACCACGTAGTAATTTCATAGTATTCAACATTCGTGAACTTATGAATACCGATGTAAATATTAGAAATGCTTTATTATTCAACGTACTTAAATACGCATGGAGCCTATGTTTAGATGCTTCTCAAAATACTGTACTTATGGTAGATGAAGCACACGTTTTACTATCTGGAGGGAACGTTCTAGGAGCAGACTTCCTAGCACAAATCCAAAGAAGATCTCGTAAATATAACACAGGTAACATAATAATTACCCAACAACCAAGTGATTTCACACCACAAGCAGTTATCACTCAAGGTAAAGCAATCTTCGACAATGCTTCATACTATTTAGTTATGGGACTTAAAAAACAAGCAGTAGAAGACCTATCACTATTAATAGATTTAAATGATAACGAAAGAGAAAGTATCAAACGTTACTCACAAGGTGAAGCACTATTTGTATGTGGTAGTCGTAGAATGCGTATCAGAGTAATTGTTACTCCAGAAGAACTTGATTCATTTGGTTCAGGTGGAGGACTATAATATATAAACAATAAGGAGGCATAAAAATGAAACTTAAATTCAAGGCTACTGCCCAAGATTGGATGATTTTTGGACTATTTGCTTTATTACTTTTAATAGTTGTTTCCATTCTAGTAAATAATATTCATTCATTTGCGACCATGGGAACCTTTGCTGGGCTTAATCCATTTACTGCAATATTTCATAACTTTGCAGCAGTTCTTGTTTTTTATGCCTTCGCAATGATTTTCTTATTTGCAACCGTAAAAAACTACTTCTTCGATCAAGAAAAAGGTTTTGGATTCGTATCTGGAGCCAAAGACGAAAAAGGTTTTTCAAGATGGTGTACAGATAAAGAAATGAAAAAAGACCTATCAGAACTTGAAGTTCAATCAGAAGAATATGAACACGCAGGTTTTCCAATAATTAATAATGGTAATAAAATGTGGGTTGATGACGGAGAAAGTCATAACCTAGTAATCGGGTCTACTGGTACAGGTAAAACACAATGTATCATTCACCCCCTTGTAAAAATACTTGCCAAAAAAGGTGAGTCAATGATTGTAACCGATCCAAAAGGTGAAATATACAGAGAAAGTTGTAGTCTCTTAAAAGAAAAAGGCTATCAAATATTAATATTAAACTTCCGTGATCCTCAAAGAGGTAATACCTGGAACCCACTTCACTTACCATACAAATTATACAAAAGTGGTAATACAGATAAAGCCATGGAACTTCTAGACGACCTAGCAGCAAACATCCTATACGAAGAATCAAGTGCTAATAAAGACCCATTCTGGGAAAAAACCTCTGCCGATTATTTCGCAGGATTATCGCTAGGACTTTTCGAAGATGCCAAAGAAGAAGAAATTAATATCAATAGTATTTCACTTATGACCACAACCGGAGAAGAAAAATATGGTGCAAGAAGTACCTATATAAAAGAATACTTTAATAGCAAAGATCCAGGTGGAGCAGCCTATACCTGTGCTTCAGGAACAATATTTGCTCCAGAAGAAACTAAAGGATCAATTCTATCAACATTTAGACAAAAAATACGTTTATTTTCATCACGTGAAAACCTATCAGAAATGCTTTCACAAAACGATTTCGATATAGATTCAATCGGTAAACAAAAAACTGCCGTATTTATGATTATCCAAGATGAAAAGAAAACATATCATGCCTTAGCAACAATCTTCATAAAACAATGTTATGAAGCCCTAATTGACGTTGCTCAAAACACTCCAAAAGGTCAACTTCCTGTAAGAACAAATTTCATCCTAGATGAGTTTGCCAACATGCCACCACTTAAAGACATAACAACAATGATAACCGCCGCACGTTCAAGACTTATTAGATTTACCATGATAATCCAAAACTTTGCCCAACTAGATTCAGTATATGGTAAAGATGATGCTCAAACAATCCGTAGTAACTGTAACAATATGTTATACCTACTTACTACCGAACTAGCAGCACTTAAAGAAATAAGCGAACTTTGTGGAGACAAAATGGTAAAAGTTGGAAAAGGGGACAAAGAAAGAGAAGAAACAAGACCACTTGCCACAGTCGCAGACCTTCAAAGAATGAAACGATTCGAAGCAGTAGTAAAA
>CAVGVM010000038.1:0-7030 GCA_963632645.1 Lachnospiraceae bacterium
TTGTTTCATATTATATCACAGTGTGTAAATTTTCGTGTCCTAATATCTATCCTAGTACCATGTTTTATGTATGGTATATGTTCATGTCCGTATATTAGTATTTCTTTTTGATTTAGTTTATTTGTATTTATATTGTATTTGTTGCCATGTGTTATATAAATATTTAGTTTATCTATAAATATATATGATATTCCTTCGTTTATTGAAAAATCTGGGGCTTTTATGTCTACTTCTGAATCACAATTACCTTTCATACATATTGAGTGTTTTTTATGGTTATTTAGGAATTCTTTTACTTTGTTACTTTGTATTTGTTTTATATTGTTATAACTTGGTCCTTGATAGTAAAAGTCTCCTAGCACTATTAGTTTATCTATTTTTTGATTGTTTATTTGTTTTTTGATTATTTCTAAATTATTGTAATAACCGTGTATATCTGATATGAATAGTAGTTTCATTATTATTTCTCCTTTTTATTTATTTTGTTATTTACTAGTTCAAAGAATTTTTTAAATGTATCTTGATATGTCATGTTGTTTGGTAATTTATCTGAAAACATTATTTTTGATATTTCTGAGTTTTTTGGGATTTTTTCTATTTTTAGTATTTCGCAGTAACATAAAAGTGAGAATGAATTTATTTTATATGTTGCTACGGGGATTATGTTTGTTTTTATGGCTCCGGTTTCTTCATATAATTCTCTTTTTGCTGCGTTTAGCCAGGTTTCTCATTTTTCTATATGGCCTCCGGGGATTTCCCAACCTTTTCTTTTGGTGTTGTAGCAGAATACGTATTTTTCTTTATATTTTGATACACATACTACTCTGGTGTATTCTGATTCTTTACAATGGTTTAACTTAAAGAATTGTACTTCTTTCATATTTTTCTCCTTTATATTTTTTTATAAATATCTATAAAGTATTCTAGATTTGGGGTTAGTTCGTTGTTGTTTTGCATTTCTTTAAATTTTTGTATTGATACATATTTTATGTTTGTTACTTCGTCTTGTTTTTGTTTTATTTGTTCTTGTTTTATGTCTTTATTTAGTAACCATATGTCTATTATTTTGCTATCTATTATTATATGTTTTATGTATGTTAGTTCTTGTTTTTTTACTGTTATGTTTAGTTCTTCTTTTAGTTCTCTTAGGGCTCCTTCGATGTCTTTTTCTTTTGTTTTTACGTGTCCTGTTGTTGGTTCCCATAGTCCTCCATATGATTTGTTTTTGTTTCTTTTTGTTAATAGTATTTCTTTGTTCTTGTTTATTATCCATATTTGTTCTAGGAGGTAATATTCATCTTTGTTTAGTTTATCTTTTCCTCTTGTGAATGTTTTGTTTAGTTTTTGTTTTTCTTTGTTATATAAATCTATTATTTCCATGACTACTCCTTTGTTTTATTATAACATTTAAAAAAGGAAAATAAAGTTTTTTTAGTCCTTTATTATCCTTTTACTTATTTTATATGTTGCTAGGAAGTATCCTCCATATACTAAGACTATGAATATACTTGTTAGTAGGAGGCTTTTTCCTATTTTTATGTCTGCGAGCATTTTTATTAGACTGTTTATTTCTGTTAGTCCTACTGCGGCATGGAATAGTGCAACTGCTAGGGGTAAGATAAATATTATTGCTATTTGAATGAATAGTGCTTTGTTTATCATTTTGTTACTTGCTCCTAGTTTTTTTAATATTTTATACCTTTCTTTGTTATCACTTGATGTTGATAATTCTGTTATTGCTAGGACTGTTACGCTTGATATGGCAAATATTATTCCTAGATATAGTCCTACATATATTAGCATTACTTTTAGTCCTAGGCTTTGTGTTACCATATCTATTTTTGTTGTTATTAATAGAGTCTGGTTGTCGGTGGTTAGTCCTTTTAAGAAGTTTTGTTCTCTTTTTTCTTTGTTGTTATCTTTGTAATTACCTATTATTATTGTTTGGACTGGTTTTTGGTTTTTTAGATATTTATCATTTATTACTATTATTCCTGTGTTGTTGTTACTTGATGAGTTTTCTGGTGCTAGGTTTATTATTTCTTTGGTTGCGGGTTTTAAATAATTATTATTTATATTTATTTTGTTTTGGTTTTTGTAGAATGGTGTTAGGTATTCTATTAGTGTATCTATGTTTGTTGTTTCTAGATATTCGTTTTCTTTTATGTTTATTGGTTGTTCTTTTTGAATATTTATTATGTTATTATAATCGCTTTGTTTTATAAACATTACTTTGGTGTTTAGTTCTAAGATATTACCATATTTCTTTTTTAGTTTTTGTTTGTCTTTTTCTGTCATCATAGTTGTTGTTGTTATGTTTTTTATATTATATATGTTATATTTTGTGTATTCTTTTACTTCTTTTTGGAAGTCTTTGTTTTTGATTATTTGATTTAGATCTGTATATTCATCTTCTATGTATCTATTATGGGAATAGATTGTAAAGTCTTGTTTATTGTTTTTTTCTATATCATTGTTGAAGGCGTTTGTTAGTGTTACTGAGCATGATAGGATTCCTATTGTTAGTAGTAGCATTAATGATATTATTGTTGTTGATATTACACTGGTGTTTATTTGATTGTTTATTTGTTTTAGGTTAAACATGTTTAAGTCTTTGTAATAGATTTTTTGTATTTTTTTGGTTATGGTTAGTATGAAACCTGATAATGAATAGAAGAATAATAAGGTTCCTATGCTACCTGATATTATCATTGTTAATGTTTTTTTGTCCATCATGAATAGTGTTCCTTTGAATAGTAGGTGGTAGGCGTATGCTATTAGTACTATTGCTAGGATGAAGCTTATTGTTACTAGGTATTTGTTTCTGAATTTTACTTTTTCGTTTTGTTTGTTTGCTGTTAGGAGATTTATTAGTTTGTATTTTGTTAGAGTTATTATATTAAATATCATTACTAATATAAATATTAATCCGAAGTATATTATTGTTTTATATAGGGCTTTTTCTGAGAAGATAAATGTGTAGTTTGAGAGGTTTACTTCGAATAGTTTTGCTGTTAGGATTGATAGTCCTTGTGATATAAATACTCCAAGGATTAGTCCTACTAGGAGGGAGAAGAGTCCTATTACTATTGTTTCTATTACTAACATTGTTGATACTTTTCTTTTACTCATTCCTAGTGTTAGGTATAGTCCTATTTCTTTTTTTCTTCTTTTTATGATAAAGTTGTTTGAATATATTATTAAGAATCCTAGTATTATTGATACAAATACTGATAGATAGTTCATGATTGCTATTATGCTTTGTATCATATCTTGTTTTGTTTCTGATAGAATTAGTATTGATTTTTGGGCTTCTAGGGAGTTGAATATATAGAAGATGGAAACTGCTACTACTAAGGTAAAGAAGTAAATACTATAGTCTTTTAGGCTTTTTGTAATGTTTTTTAGTGATAGTTTAAATATCATTATTTAGTTCTCCTCCTAGTAGGGTTACTACTTCTATTATGTTGTTAAAGAATTCTTTTCTTGTTTTGTCTCCTTTTTCTATTTCGTTAAATATTTTTCCATCTTTTATGAAGATTACTCTATTTGAATAGGAAGCGCTGTAGGCATCGTGGGTTACCATAAGAATTGTTGCTTTTAGTTCTTTGTTTAGGGTTTCTAATTTTTCTAGGAGTTTTCTTGATGATTTTGAGTCTAGGGCTCCGGTTGGTTCGTCTGCTAGGATTAGTGCTGGGTTTGTTACTAGGGCTCTTGCGGATGCTACTCTTTGTTTTTCTCCTCCGGATAATTGATATGGATATTTATTCAGTATTTGGGTTATTTCTAGCTCTTTTGCTGCTTTTTTTACTTTTTCTTCTATTTGATTTGGTTTTTCTTTATTTATTGTTAGCGCTAGGGCTATATTTTCATATGCTGTTAGGGTATCTAATAAGTTAAAGTCTTGAAATATGAAACCTAATTCTTTTCTTCTAAACTTATTTAAATTGTTTCCTTTTAATTTTGTTATGTCTTTTTCTTTTACTATGATATGACCACTTGTTACTTTATCTATTGTTGCTATACAGTTTAGAAGTGTTGTCTTTCCTGATCCTGATGCTCCCATTATTGATAGAAATTCTCCTTCTTCGACGTTAAAAGATATATTATTTATTGCTTTTGTTAGACTTCCTTTGTTGCCATAATATTTTTCTATGTTTGCTATTTTTAATATTTCCATTTTTTTCTAGGTATATTGATAGTTCTTCTCTTAATTTTTGTGTATCTTCGACTATAATAATGGTCATTTTAATCACCTGTTTCTTGTTTACATCTTTTTTATTGTTGTTTACATATATTTTTATTTCTTTACTTTGTAGTTTGTTTTTTTGTTTTAGTGTCACATTTTTATTTGCTGTTTTGTGGGCTTTTTATGTTTATTTTTTGTCATTTTTTGTTTTTTAGTCTTTACAGTTTTCATCACATAGTAATAATTCTATCATCATGTCTTCATATGTTTTGAATAATTCTTCTTGTTCTTTTTTTGTTAAGTTTTTTGTGTAGTCTTTGTGAGTGGGTACTGCGCCTATGTGGATGTTTGTTATTTTTCCTTGGTTTACTAATAATGCTGTAGGAGCGGTTATTTTCTTTTTACCTTTGTTTTTTCCATCTTCGAAGGTTGTTTCTATGTTTTTATCTAGGATTTTTATTAGTTTTTCATAGGTTTTTGCTTTATCTGTTGTCTTTCCTAGATAGTAATCATTTCTTATGTTTTTAAAATTATAATAGTATATCTCTTTTATACCATTTTCATTTGCTGCGTTTAATAAAACTGGTAAGATCATTCTACACCAATTACAGTCTGGAAAGCCCATATATATTATTTTGTTTCCTGTTTGGATTTCTTTTATTATGTTATCATCGTTTAAGTATTTGATTTGATTGTTTTTTTGAATATTTAATTCTATATAGTTTCCTTTTTCTTGTGTTAATGGAACATTGTTATATGCTTCATATTCTCTTTTAAATTTGCTACTATCTGTATTGTTTTTTATTACCATGAATGTTATTAGTCCTAGTATAAGTATTGATATTATAATTATTAGTATTATTTTTAATTTGTTTTTAGTCATTGTTTCACCTCTTTGTTTGTACCTTTTATTATCTTTACTATGCTTTCTATGTAGTCTTGTTTTTCTTTTTTCCTATAAATATATATGTATGATGGATGCTTTATCTTTTTTATTTTTGAATTGATACTTATTTTTTCTTGTTTGAAATAGTGTTCTATGTATGTAGATACATTGTTACCTAGTAAAAATATTATTTTTGGTTTTAGTACTTCAATTTCTTTAATTAAATTATTTATACATGCTTGCATTTCTTTTTTACTTGGGTACCTTATTTTTTTATTTTTATCTAGTGGTAAGCATTTGACTAGGTTTGTTTTATAGTAGTTTATATTTGGAAGTTTTGTTTCAATTTCTTTTATTATTTTACCACTATTTGTATCTTCCTTTAACGGATAATCTTCATTTAAATTTTTTACTTTTTTTGCAGATAATCCTACCCACATGACATCACATTTGGTTTTATTATCAATTAATGGTTGTTGATTTTGATAAAGTTTGCAGTTTTTACATTTTTTTATTTGTTCTAACATAATCTTCTTCCTCTAATTTACTTGTTTCTATAATAAATTTATTTAATTGTTCATTTGTACAAGCACTAAAATTTCCTGCTGTAAAATTAAATTGTTTTCTTTTCACTAAATTATCCAGATCATCATTATGTTTATAAGATATTTCTTGGCCTATTTTATTATATAGTTCTGTCCCATGATATGGTCGAAATTGGAAAGCACTAGGCTTGAATTTACCAGAGGAGTTTAAAGAATATTCATGTATTTTTTTTACTAGCATATATGTATCATAACATTGTTCTGGCGTTTCATTTGGAAATCCATACATTACATAACCTTTCACATTAATCCCAGCATCTAGTATTTTTGTTATTATGTCATATACTTCTTTTACTGTACCCTCTTTATGTATTATATTTCTTATTTTTTCATTACCTGACTCTATTCCTATTTCTAACTCTCTACATCCTGATTCTTTTAACATTTGAAATAAATCTTCTGAATTTTGTAACGATTTAACATGTGCCATTCCTCTCCATTCAAAATTGAATTTTTTAAATATTGAAATTGCCTTTTCTATACTTTTTCTATTTTTTAGAAATAGGTCATCTAACACTCTTATACTTTCTGTATCTGGTATTATGTCTTGAATATCCATTAGCTCTTCTATAATTGATATTTCATTTCTTTCTCGTACTGGAATATTTTTGTTTAATGATCTGGCTCCTCCACAAAAAGCACAGTTATATAAGCATTCTCTTGAGGTTATTATTGGTTGTTCTTTTTTATTGTATTTATTTAAAATAGTTCTATCTTCAAATATTCGTCTATCTAATTTTAAGTCTGAGATATTTTTGGGAAAGTATATTGATTTCTCCGATACTTCATAAACTACTCTATTATATTGGCAAAGTATTGGATTCTCTTTTAAGTTTTTTTTCACTATATCAGTTGTTATAAGATCTCCTTCTCCTATTACTACATTAATACTATTCATTGTATTCATATTGATTATATCGTCATATATAAATTTAGTAATTTTGCCTCCTACTATAAAGCTGGTGTTTATTTTAGTTTGTTCTATTATTTCCTTTACCAATTCAAAATTAACTGAAAATATATTTATTCCAATAAAATTTGGTTTCTCTAATTCAATTATTTTTAGTATTTCATTAGTTGTTAAATTTTCAAAAACACAATCTATAATTTTAGCTTCAATATCATCATTATGTAGCTGTGTAGCAATATATCCTAAACCAAGTGGTGGTAAAAAGTCTTCTTCATCTGCGACTTTTTTATTATATATTGGAGAATTTATCAGTAATACTTTCATATTTACACCTCTTTTTTTATTATACCATAGTTTTAAAAAAAAGAACTTAAGCATTGTTTGATTGCAGGATAAACGCATGAGAAATTTTTAGATAAGTCTATGCTTGATTTTCGAGC
>CAVGVM010000039.1:0-2852 GCA_963632645.1 Lachnospiraceae bacterium
AATAAAAATTCCTACACTTAAGTAGAAATTTTTTTATTTTTTTATTATTTTTTTTAGTTTGGGGTTTTGTGGTATACTTTTAGTGGAGGTGTCTTATGAAATATATAAGTATATTTTTTGGAAAGATTGTTGCATACTTGTGTACTATGGTTGGACGTGGTAGTTCTTTTCCTGGTACTTTTGCTGCTAAAATTGATAGAAATATTTTGAGTAAGTTTGTTTTACCTTCTAGGGTTATAGTGGTTACTGGTTCTAGTGGCAAGGGATCTACTACAAGAATTATTGCTAATGGTTTTAGGGATTGTGGTTATACTGTTGCTCACAATAAGGAAGGTGGTAATCAAACTTGTGGTGTTGTTACTACTTTACTTAAGAATTGTAGTTTGAGTGGTAAGGTTAAGACTGATGTTGTAGTTTTGGAGATGGATGAAAGATATATTAAATATGTTCTTCCTGTTATTAAACCTAGTGATGTTGTTATTACTAATGTTACTAGGGATCAACCTCCTAGACAAAGACATCCTGATTTTATAGTTAGTGAAATATCTAAGGGGCTTAGTGATGATATGCATTTGTTTTTGAATGCCGATGATCCTATTTTACAGAAGTTTGTTATTAATAGTAAGAATAAAGTTACTTATTATGGGATTGATAAATTAGGTTTTTCTTATGATAGGAATTTATTTAATAGTTTAAATTGTCCTCGTTGTATTAAGTGTAATAGTGTTCTTTCTTATGATTATTATCATATTGAAGATATTGGATCTTATAAGTGTTCTAGTAAGAAATGTGATTTTGGAAAGCCTAAGCCTAAATATGTTATTACTGGTTATAATGATAAGGTTATTACAATAAATAAGAAATATAATATTACTTTGAATAATGATATGCTTTATAATTTTTATAATACTTTGGCTGCTTTTTCTGTACTTGGTGAATATGGATTAGATAAGAGTAAGGTTTGTGATTCTATATCTAGTTTAAATCGTGATAAGAAGATTTATAGTCATTATATGGTTAAAGATAGAGAGGTTTTTGTTCTTAATAATAAGTGTGAGAATGCTTCGACTTATAATCAATCTATGCTTTATACTTATAATAATAAAAAGAAAAAGAGTATTATTATTGGTTGGGAAGAGATTTCTAGGAGATATTTATGGGATGAACTTTCTTGGCTTTATGATATTGAGTTTGAACTTTTTAATAAGCAAGATATTGATACTTTTATAGTGTGTGGCCCTCAGAGATATGATATTGCTGTTAGGCTTAAATATGCTGGTATATCTGAAGATAAGATAAAAGTACATAATAATTTATATGAGGCTAAGGAAGATATTGCTAATTCTTTGGGAGATATATATGGAATTTTGAATTTTGATTATGTTAATGATTTTAATAGGGTTATGGAGGAACTTAAATGAAAGTAAATGTTTTATGTTTATATTATGATATTATGAATTTGTATGGTGATACTGGTAATGTTAAGGTATTGGAGTATCATCTTAAGGAACAAGGTATTGATTATAATATTGATTATAAGTCTATAGATGATAAGATTGTTTTTAGGGATTATAATATTGTATTTATTGGTGCTAGTAATGAGGAGAATAGATTTATTTGTTTGGATCATTTGATTAAGTATAAAAAAGATATTAAGAAATATGTTGATGATGGTGGTTATTTTCTTGCTACTGGTAATTCTGTTTCTATGTTTGGTAAGAGTTTATATGGAAGGGATGCTGTTGGGTTATTTTCTTATGATGTTTGTGAAAGTAAGGAAAGGACTTCTAAGGAAGTTATTTTAGAAAATAATATTTGCTCTCCTATATATGGGTTTGTTAATCATCAAGATATTGTTAATAATTTAGATAGTGATAGGTATTTGTTTGATGGTGAAGGGATTCATTATAAGAACTTTTTTGGTACTTTTGTTTTAGGTCCTATTTTATCTAGAAATCCGGAGTTTCTTGAATACTTTTTTAAGGGTTTTATTAGCTTTTTAGATGATAAGTTTAAGTTTAAAGATATGAATGTTGCTTTGAATAAGAAGGCATATGATGAATTTATTGAATTTAAAAAGACTAAGGTTTTTAATAGTCATAACGCTTAGTCTTTTTTTATTTTTGGTTTTATTATTTTTATACTTTTTATTTTTGGGAAGGCTTTTAGTAGTCTTCGATGTAGTACAGATTTTTGTGATATTAGGTTTCTTATGTATTTGTTGATGTCGTCAGTTTTGTCTTCAACTGAGACTTTTTTTATGGTTTTTTTGAAGTTGTTTACTATATTGAAGGACATTATTATGTCTATTAGGAATAGTATTCCTATTATTATTGCTATTATTTGTGTTATGTTTTCTGGGATACTATTTAGTATGTTTGTGAAAAATGGGTTTATTATGTATACTAATAGGCATGCTATTAAACCGAATGGGACCATTGTTTCTAGGCATATTCTACCGTTTATGTTGTATTTGTTATTTGAGTAGTCCCACCATCTTGCTTTGAATAGTTTTTCCATTATGTAACTTGTAAAGTATTCTAGGACACTACAAATTGCTATTGATAGAATAAAGAGTGCTAGTGGATGGGTGGCATATTTTGATAGAAATAGTACTACTGCGACTGCGCCACATCCATATATGGGACATATTGGTCCTATTAGGAAGCCTCTGTTTGATAAAACTTTGTCTGTTATTAATGTGTAAACCGTTTCCATTATCCAACCTATCATTGAATAGATTATAAAAAGTAAAAAATACATTGTTATTTCATTTATCATACTACTCACCATATTCATTATATAAATAATAGTTATTTATAGCAAGAAAAATTGTTGTTTTTGGACGTTTT
>CAVGVM010000040.1:0-12412 GCA_963632645.1 Lachnospiraceae bacterium
GGGAACTTAGTGAAGATGAAATTATTCATAATTATAATTATGATAAACAAAAGTTTAATTTAGAGTAGTTTTTGTTTTATATTTCTACAATTTTAGATATGTAAAGTTTATATAAAAATTGAAGTATATTTGTTTATTTTGTAAAATACTTCTTTTTTTTGTTATTTGGTTACATAAATTGTATTGTTAATTATTTTAATATAAGATATAATTATTATAATAGGAGGGATAAGATGGTTAGTGTGTTAACTGAAAAGGAACTTAAGAATTTAAATTATTATTGGATGGCTACTAATTATTTGTCTGTTTGTCAACTTTATTTGTGGGATAATGTGTTACTTAAACGTAGTCTTACTATGGATGATATTAAGCCTAAGATTGTTGGACATTGGGGTACTGCGCCTGGTCAAAATTTTATTTATGCTCATCTTAATAGAATTATTAAGAAGTATGATCTTAATATGATGTATATTTCTGGACCTGGACATGGTGGGGAGGCTATGATTGCTAATTCTTATCT
The DNA here is from genome assembly GCA_963632645.1 of Lachnospiraceae bacterium. Lineage (GTDB taxonomy): Bacteria > Bacillota_I > Bacilli_A > RF39 > UBA660 > UMGS1449. The sequence goes on from CAVGVM010000040.1 coordinate 521, forward strand.
TGAGGAGGTTTATTCTAAGGTTTATCCTGAGATTACTATGGATGAGGAAGGTCTTACTAAACTTTGTCGTAGATTTAGTTTTCCTGGTGGTGTTTCTTCTCATGTTGCTCCGGATGTTCCGGGGTCTATTAATGAGGGTGGGGAACTTGGCTATAGTCTTTCTCATGCTTATGGTGCTTGTCTTGATAATAAGGATTTGATTGTTTCTTGTGTTATTGGAGATGGTGAGGCTGAGACTGGTCCTCTTTCGGCTTCTTGGAATATTAATAAACTTATTAATCCTAAGGTAGATGGTATGGTTCTTCCTATTTTGCATCTTAATGGTTATAAGATTTCTAATCCTACTGTTATGGGAAGAATGAGTGATAAGGAACTTATTAGTTTGTTTACGGGATATGGGTATAAGCCTTATATTGTTTCTGGTGATGATCCTAGGAAAATGCATGAGAAAATGGCTTATACTTTGGAAAAGGTTTTGAAAGATATTAATAAAGTTAAACTTGGGTCTATGAAGAGTTTTCCAATGATAATACTTAGGAGTCCTAAGGGATGGGGATGTCCTAAAAAGATAGGTGGTAAGGAGATTGAGGGGTCTTTTCGTTCTCATCAGGTTCCTATTACTATTGATTCTTTGGATGATTTGAAGATTTTGGAAAAGTGGTTGCGTTCTTATAAACCTGATAAACTTTTTGATGATTGTGGTAGGCTTAATGAAGAAATTAGGGATACTTTACCTAGATATGAAAAGAGAATGAGTATTAATAAGCATGCTAATGGTGGTCTTCTTTTGGAAGAATTAAATTGTCCTAATTTTCGTGATTATGCTATTTCTGTTAAGCCTGGTAAGACTATTGATAGTGATATGACTGTTTTAGGTGGTTATGTTAGGGATCTTGTTAAACTTAATTCTAATAAGTTTAAGATATTTGGTCCGGATGAGGCTTTGTCTAATAGACTTACTCATGTTTTTGAGGTAACTGATAGGAAATGGAATGGTCGTCATGTTTTGAATGATGAGTTTTTAAGTAAGAATGGTTCGGTTATTGATTCTATTTTATCTGAACATGTTTGTGAGGGTATGCTTGAGGGTTATTTACTTACTGGTAGGCATGGTTTTATGCATTCTTATGAGGCTTTTATAAGAATAGTTGATTCTATGGTTAGTCAACATGCTAAGTGGTTAAAGATTACTAAGGATTTAACTTGGAGGGCTCCGATTTCTTCGCTTAATTTTGTTCTTACTTCACATATTTGGCAACAAGATCATAATGGTTATACTCATCAGAATCCTGGTTTTTTGAATCATGTGGCTACTAAAAAAGCTTCTATTTCTAGGATTTATTTACCTATAGATGCTAATACTTTGTTATCTACTTTTGATCATTGTATTAAGACTAAGAATTATATTAATGTGATTGTGGCTTCTAAGCATCCTAGGTTTCAGTGGTTATCTATGGATGAGGCAATTAATCATTGTAAGAGGGGAATTGGGGAGTTATCTTTTATAAGTGATAAGTGTGATGATCCGGATTTGGTTTTGGTATGTAGTGGTGATACTCCTACTATTGAGGTTGTGGCTGCTAAGAAGATTATTGATAAGTTTTTAAATATTAAAACTAGGGTTATTAATGTTATTGATTTGATGCGTCTTCAATCTAATTTGGAGCATCCTCATGGTCTTAGTGATGATTGTTATGATAAGTTGTTTACTAAAAATAAACCTATTATTTTTGCTTTTCATGGTTATCCTAATTTAATTCATATGCTTTGTTATAAGAGAAAGAATAAAAATATGCATGTTCATGGTTATAAAGAGGAAGGTACTATTACGACACCTTTTGATATGAGAGTACAAAATGAACTTGATAGGTACCATTTGGTTTTAAATGCTATTAAGTATTTGAAGATTTCTAAAGATGATAAAAAAAATATTCAGGATTATTGTAATAATCAACTGAATAAACATTATTTGTATATAAGAAAACATGGGGTTGATATGCCTGATGTTGATAAGTTAATATAGGCTTCCGTTTGGGAGCCTCAATTTATTATTTTTTCATCTATTAGTCTAATTTTTAATATTTGTCTTTTTTCTCTTGCTATCATGTCTACTTGAGTGTTATCAAAACTTACAGTGTTATCACTACAGTTATAGTATCTTACTTTTGATAGGTTGATGATACAACTACGATGGGTTTTCATGAAAATGGTTGAATCTAGTATTTCTTCTAGATGATTTATAGTATTTTTTATTGTGTAATCGCCTTCTTCTGTGTGAATTACACAATAGTTTTGGTTATTTCCTTTTTCTATGTAAAGAATATCAGAGTAGGGAATTCTATATATTTCACCATTTAAGGAAAAATTTAGTGATGAATCGCAGTTTAAGATGTTATAGGCTAGAAATAAAGCTTTTTTTAGGTTGCTTGTTAGTTGTTCATCGTCTTCTATGTAGTCTAGTATTAATAATTTGTTATTGTAGAATTCTTTTTCTGTATCTTTAAAGAATCCTACTAGGATTATTTGACTAGTCCAATCGCCACTTTCTCTTATCTCTGTTGCTAGGTTAAATAGTTCTTCGTTGTCATCTGAGTTTAATATATATATATTTCTACTATAATCTTCTTTTGTTGGTTTGCTATATTCTAGTATTTTGAATTTTTCTTTTCTTCCACCTAGAAAATTTAATATTGCAATTTCATATTTGTCATTAAATTCTATTTGTTTTTCATATACTATAAAGTTTATCATATTTTTCGCCTCCAAAAGCTGTACAATAAGTATATAGCAAAACAAATTCTTAGTAAATTTTTTGTTTAAAATTGCACTTCGTTTGCGTTAAATTGTTGTTTTATTTTCTGATTCTGCTGTTTTTTGGTAGTTTTATGTCGTTTAGATTTATTTTTTCTTTTATGGTTATGATTCTTTCCATTATTTCATCTATGTTGTTAATCATATTCTTTTTGTTGTATAATTGTTCGTCATACATATTTAGAACGAAATCGAACCAATAGTTTATTGCATCGTTGTTGTCGTGTTTTAAATCGAAGTAAATATTATCGAAAGATTTCATATAACTTATTAGATTTAGGTTAATGCTTTCTGATAAGTTTACGGGACATATTTTTAGGTTCATGTTGTATAATCTGTTTAGTGTTTCTGTAAACTTTATGTTATGAATTATTCTGGCTGATCTACCGTTTCCGTCATAGTAGGGATGTATTTTTACAAATAGGAGATGAATAAGAGCACTTTTTAGAAAGGGATTGGAATCGATAAGTGATATGCTGTTTGTTTTATATATTTTGATAAAACTATTCATAAAGTTTTTTATATCTTCTGGTTTTGCACCATACCAAAATATTTCTTCGGTATCTTGGGTTATGTTACTAACTCTTACTTCTGTTTTTCGATAGTTTCCTATTTTTTCGTTTTCGTTTTCATTTTTCATGACAAATTTGTGGATGTTATGTATTCTGTTATGACTTATGCTTGGTTTATCGAAGAATAAATCACTTATGCTTAGATCAAAGTTTTTGAAGTTATGTCTTTCAACGAAGTTACTGTTTTTTATTTCATCATAGGCTAGGCTTATCCAGAAATAAAGCATGAATTCGTCATTGTATTTTGATAGTTGTTTGAAGTATTTATCAAAGTTTATGTTAGTTTCTTGCATGTGTTCAAGAATTTTTGGTTCTAGTTTTATGTTGTTTACAAATTCTTCTAGATTGAAGTATTCTATTTCTTTTGCTGTATCGTGTTTTATTATGTTCATTTTGTCTCACCACTGGGGTTTATTTTAGCATAAAATGGTTGATAAATATAGATTTTTTGTGATTATTTTGTTAAACTATGTGTAGGTAGGAGGAAGATGTTGATGCCGACTCATAAGATGCATATGCATATTGCTAATGAAGTTAATAAGTATTTGAGGCTTGATGATGATATGGTTATGATTGGGAGTGTGCTTCCTGATTTAACTATTGATAAAAGACATAGAGCTAGTCATTTTAAGAATGGTGAAGAAGGTGTTAGTGGGACTGCTAATCCTTATAAGTTTTTACTTAAGTATAAGAAAGATTTAGTTAATCCTGTTATGGTTGGGTATTTAATTCATCTTTTGACAGATAGGTATTTTAATAGTTATGTTTTTCAGAATTATTATATATATGATGAGGATACTCATTTGATTGGAATTAAGTTTCATGATGAGGAGGTTCTTATGCCTATTGAGAAGATTAGGTATGAGAAGCATAGAGATTTTTATGTTTATGATAAGTATTTGCTTGAGCATGGTTTAGTTAAGAAGTTTAAGAGTTTGGATTGTGTTTCTAATATAGTAAATACTAGTGATGCTAAGTATGATAAGGATTTAATTAAGAAGTATATAATTAATGCTAATTCTGATATAAATAAGGCTAAGAAGGGTGAGTTTTATAAGCAACTTGATATTGATTTTAAGGTTATGACTTTGGAGGAGTTAGATACTCAGACGGATTTATGTGTTAAGCAAATTATAAAGTTTTTTCAGAATATTAATAAGGATGAGTGGTATAAAAAAGATTAAGTCTTTTTTTCTTTTCTAAAATGTGGTATAATTAGTTTGTTGCTTACTATGTAATAAATTTTAGAAAGGAGTTAATATGAGTAAAATAAAAATTTTTGCCCTTGGGGGCCTTAATGAAAATGGAAAAAATATGTATGTAGTTAATGTTGATGAAAATATATTTGTGTTTGATGCTGGGCTTAAGTATCCAAATGCTAATATGCTTGGGGTTGATTATATAATTCCTAAGTTTGACTATTTAATTGCAAATAAGAAGAAGATAAGGGGTATATTTTTAAGTCATGCCCATGATGGTAATATTGGTGCTATGCCTGATATTATGAAGGAAATGCCTGATGTTCCTGTGTATGCGACTAAGTTTACTATGACGGTTCTTAAAATGGAACTAGAAAAATATAATATAGAAGCAACAAATTTAAAAGAAATAAGACCGCATTCTAAGCTTGATATTGCAGGATTTTCTATGTTTCCTATTACTGTAACGCATTCTATACCTGAGACAGTGGCTTTTGTGTTATATACTAATGATGGTGCTATTGTTTATGCTACGGATTTTGTATTTGATTCTACTATGTTAGGAGCATATAAGACTGATATTGGAAAGTTGGCATATGTTGGTAAGCAAGGTGTTTTATGTCTTATGGCTGAGTCTAGTTATGCTTATAGAGAAGGTCATACTAGTCCTAAGCATAGAATATCTAAGGAGGTATGGGATTTACTTAATCAGACTGAAGATAGGATAATTATTAGTATATTTCCTGAACATGTTTATCGTATTCAAGAGATTTTTGATGAGGTTGCTAAGTCTAAGAGAAAACTTGTTTTAATGGGAAGAAAGTTACAAAGATTAGTTAATTATGCTAAGGAATGTAATTATTTACATTATGAGGATTCTATGATTGGTGATTTATCTAATATTAATGATAAGGATGTTGTTATTCTTACTTCTGATGATAAGGAAAAGTCTTTTGCTTCTCTTGAGAAGATTATTAGTAGATATGATAAGTATATTACTTTAAAAGAAGGAGATACTGTGTTTATTGCGGAACCTGTTTATCCTGGTAATGAGAAGAAAGTTGCTAAGATAATGGATGATTTATCTAGGCTTGATGTTAATGTTGTTACTTTACCATTTAAGAGTCATGTTCTTCATCATCCTTCTAGCGAGGATTTGATGCAAATGATTAATTTGATGAATCCTAAGTATTATTTTCCTATTAAGGGGGAATATCGTTATCAATATATGAATGCTTCAGTTGCAGAACAGGCTGGTCTTGATAAGGATAGGGTTTTACTTAAACTTAATGGTGATGTTATTAACTTTGTTAATGGTAAACTTGTTTCTAAGCCTGAACATATTACTGCTGACGAGGTGTTAATTGATGGTAATAGTTCTGATGATATAGGTAATTTGGTTTTAAAGGATAGGGAATTACTTTCTAAGAATGGTATTGTTATAGTGAGTGCTACTATTGATAGAAAGACTAAGAAGATAATTGCTGATCCACAGATTCTTACTAGAGGTTTTATATATGTTAAAGATAATTTAGATATAGTTAATAAGACTGAGGCTATTTCTAAGGAGGTTATTGAGGAATGTATAAATGGTAGGAAGGTTGATTTTACTGGTATAAAGGTTAAGATTAGGGAAAGACTTAGTGCTTATTTTAATGAGGAAACTGGTTCTGTTCCTATGATTATTACTGTTATACTTGAAATATAAGTATGAAAAAAGTTCTAGTTTTTAGAACTTTTTTTATGTTTTGTTTGTTTTTTATTCGATTATTTCTGGTGGGAGTGTAGTGTTAGTGTTTGTATCATCTTTTGTTTGGGTATCATCGTTTTTGTCTTGATTGTTATTAGTTGTGTTATTATTTTTGTTTTGATTGGTGTTTTTGTTTGATTTGTTTGTATTGTTGGTATTATTTTTTGTCTTTGGTGTTTGGGTTTGTGTTTGAATTACTTTTGCTACTGTTAGGTTAACACTTCCGTTTATTAGGTCTATTCTTTTTGATTCTGGGTAACTTTGACTTATTATTTGGCCATCGTAGTATCCTGATGATACTTCTTTTGTTGTTATGTTTGCTGATAGGCCGTTGTTTGCTAACCAGTTTCTAGCGTATGACTCGCTTTGTCCAACGAAGTTTGGTAATAGGGTGTATGTTTGGGTAGCGCTTTTTACGTTGTTTCCTATGATTGTTAGTTTGAATGGATGTTCTATACTAAAGTCTAGTTTTTTGACTTGGGTTGTTTTTTCTAGTTCTAGGTTTTGTTTCATGGTATTTATTACTAGATTTAGGCTTTCTTTATTTGGTATGTAATCGTATAGTACTAGTCCCATTCCTTCGTCGTATATCATTTGGCTTGCTCCTTGGAGATATAGTTGTTGCATGTTTATTAGGTTATTACTTGAGCTTGTCATGAATAGTTGTTTTGCTATGTCATAGAATGATAATATTTGTTTGGTTGTGAAGTTTGTATCCATGTTTTTGCTTATGGTATCTAGTATTGTTAGCATTTGGTTTGCACTTTTAACGCTTTTTAGTTTATTTAATATTCCTTGGACTACTAGTTGTTGGTTTACTCCTCGTTGGAGGTCGCCAGTTGTTAGGGTTTTTCTGTGTCTAGCGAGTGCTAGGGCTTCTTCACCATTTAGAGTGTGTTTTCCTTTTTTAAGGCATATTAGATTATTTGTTTTTGTTGATCTTTTGGAGTTTGATTCGCAGAAGTCAAGGGGAACGTCTACGGTTATACCGTTTAGGGCTTCGACTAGTTTTACAACGCCTTGGAAGTTTATTTTTACGTAGTAATCAATGTTTATATCTGTTAGGTTTTCTATTGTTTTTATCATACAGTTTTCACCGTTCCAGGCGGCATGAGTGATTTTGTTTTCTTTTTGGTTTTCGAAGCAAGCGATGGGAACGTAGGTATCTCTTGGAATGCTAAATATAGTGGCATTTAGTGTTTTGGGATTGAATGTTACTAGCATTAGGGCATCTCCGTTTCCTGTGGCGTTTTTTGATAGGGTATTTGCGGTTGAATCTATTCCCATGACTAGCATTGTGAATGGTTTATCTATTTTATCTGAGGTGTTTAGGTTTAGCATTTCATCTCCGGTATATTTTGCTATTTCGTCTTTTGTTAGTGTTTTTTCTTTTTCGTAAATTATTTTTGTGTCTTTTTCGATGTTTTTGTAGGTGCTTGTTGATTTAAACATACTAGGGTAGTTTTTTCCTATTATCATGGCATCTATTTTTTTGTTATATAAATCTTTTACTAGTTGTGATATGTCTGTGTACTTTTTTATTTTATTGTTTTCTTCTAGGTTTTGTTCTTTGATTATTTCGAGTCCTATTACGTAACCATCTATGGATGTTTCGTCTACTACTATACCTATATTTTTGTCTTTTAAATCTTGTATGTCTTTAATGTTTGATGTGTTTTTGGTTGCTATTACTGAGGTGTAGGTTATTTTGTCTTTGTTCATGTTATTTAATGAACTATATGTTCTTTGTATGAAATATCCTAGTAGTATTTGTGCTAGTATTAGTATTATACTTATGATGATACTTATTGTTATTGTGCTTTTTTTGTTTGCTTTAAATAGTTTTCGTGTTACTAGAATTAGCATTATGTTTATGATAAATAGTACTATTATTCCTATGTATCTTATGGTGTTTTCTACACCGCTTATCATGTATATTGATATGATTAAAAATATTGCTGATAGTAGGGTTATGATATTTAGTATTGTTATTATTATATTTTTTTTATTTATTTTTTTTGGTTTTTCTTCCAAGTTTATAGCCTCCTTTATGATAGTAATATTATATAATATAAATTATTTTATTTCAAGAAAAAAGATGGAAGGTTTTTTCCATCTTTGATTAGTTATTTTTACTTGGATCTTGTGGCTCTTCTGGATCACTTCCAAGAACATTTACTATTGTTTGTGCTTTTTTTGTTTTTCCATCATATTTTACATAATATGTTATGGTGTATGTGTTTGGAGCACTTGTACTTATTGATGATACTGTTGAACCATTTTGATCTGTTATTGTTGTTGTTATGCTTGCAGATGATGTTACGTCTACGCCATTTTCATATACTGTGAATGGTGATGATAATGGGGTATAAGGAGAATCTCCGACATTTATATTTATTGTTCCATCGACGTTGCTTTCGATGCTTATTTTTTGGCTTAAGCTTTTGCTTATTCCAGAACTTGCATTACTGCTTGAATTTTTGTATGTTGTTTTTACTGTGTATGTACCGAATGGATTTGCTCCGGAGTAGGTGTATTCTGTGCTTGTTGTAAATCCTAGTAGTTGTCCGTTTAGGTAAACGTTGTAACCGAATGCTCCAAGGGTATCATCTGAATCGTCTGGTTTTTTAGCAGCATACCATGATATGTATACTTTTCCTCCGGAATACTCTAGTGTTAATCCTGATGGGTTAGGCAAGACGTTGTATTTGTTTGATGTTTTCTTTGGTGCGTGTCCTCGTTTGAATAGTTCGGTTGTTACCATACTACTTGGGGTTGTTGAACTTGCTAGTTCTTCGGTTCCTTTTACTACTTTTGCTCTTATTACGCTTGATGGCTTTGTCCATTTATCACCGTTGTTGTCGAATATGGCTTTTGCACAGGCGACGTATAGGTTGTTTTTGTGATTGTACATTTCACTCATGGTTAGGTAAACGCCTTTTTTGTTTTCAACGTATCCTGTCCACATTGCTAAGCTTATGCTTGGTGTGTATCCTACTAACCAACCATCTGGTGCAGCATCTGATGAGTAACCGAATCTTTCTGCGGTTGCTTCGTCATAGTTTGTTGTTCCGGTTTTCATAGCAAATTGGTCTGTTGTAAGGGTAGGTATGTTGTTTCTTCCAGCGACGTCTCTTAATACGTCTGTAATCATATATGCTGTTGCATCGCTCATTACTTTTTCACCTTCGGATTTGAAATCTATTTTTTCATCTGAATCTCTAAGGATTAATTTGTTTACTGAATATGGTTCATAATAGGTTCCACCGTTTGAGAATGCTGCATATGCTCCAGCCATTTGTAATGGAGATGCTCCGTTGAAGGCTCCTAGGGCATGGGCTTCATGTAGGTATCCTGTTGAATCTATTTCTGGTTTTATACCAAGACTTGTGGCAAATTTTTTGATTTTTTCATTGTCTACTGATTGGAAGGCTTCGACTGCTGGAACGTTTCTTGAGTCTGATAGGGCATATCTTAATGAGATATTTCCTAAGTATCTTCCATCGTAGTTTACTATTTTTTGACTTGTTCCTGTGTATGTAATTGGTTTATCGTTAAAGATATGTGCTGTTGAATAATTTTTATATTCTATAGCAGGTCCATAGTCAAATATTGGTTTTGCTGTTGATCCTATTTGTCTAGATATATCTGTTGCATAACTGAATGTTCTTTCACCAGTTCTGTTTCTTCCTGCTCCAACTGCAATTATTTTTCCGGTTTTGGTATCGACTGCGACAGCACTACCTTGAATTGTTTTATTAATCCAATTATATGATTTTCCTGTAAATACTTTGTTTAGTTTTTCTTGTTTTTTGGTATCCATATTTGTGTAGATTTCCATTGGTACTACATAGGGGTCCATTCCTGTTTTGTTGACTACTTCATCTACTACTAAATCTATATAACCTTGATAAATACTGGTATTTGTTGATTTTGTATTAACTAATAGGTCTTTTACGGCCATGCTTTCTGCGATTTCTTTTTCTTGTTCTGTTATGTAACCGTGTCTAACCATTAGGGAAAGTACTATTGATCTTCTTTGGGTTGCTGCGTCTGGATCTGCGAATGGATCGTAGGCTCCTGGTGCTTGGAATAGTCCAGCGATTAGGGAAGCTTCTGCTAAGTTCATTTCTTTAGCGTGTTTTCCGAAATATGTTTGTGCTGCTTGTTCTACACCATATGAGTTACTTCCTAGGAATGGTTCGTTTACGTAGTATTCTATTATTTCTTGTTTTGTGAAGGCTCTTTCTATTTTGAATACAGATAGGTAAATATCAGTAAATTTTCTTATGATACCTTGAATACCGCTTGCTTCTCTAGATGTAAAGTTGTTTTTTGCTACTTGCATTGTTAGGGTTGAACCTCCACCGGCATCACTTGCTCCTGCTAATTGTCCTAGTACTGCTTTGGCAAATCTTGGTGCGTCTAGACCATTATGTTGGAAGAATCTTGAATCTTCGGTTGCTACTATGGCATCTACTAGAACGTTTGGTAATTCGTCATATTCTAGTTTTTCACGTTTTTCATTTCCTAGTGTTGCAACTGTTTCGTTTTTATTATCATATATTATAGTTGTTTCATTTCTTTCTAGTTTATCTACGTCAAAGTCTGGGGACGAGATAATAACTATTATGAAAAAAACTATAAAGGCTAGAATTCCTACTATTCCGATTAGTAATATTATCATGAAAGCGTTTTTGGCTCTTTTTCGTTTTTTACTACCAATCGGGTATCTGTCAATTGTTCTAACTAACCACAGTAATAATAAGTATACTATTACGAAAGGTATGGCAAACCAGATACCAAATACTAGAATTCCTACTACTAAGAATAGTAGGGCTGTTAATGAAATGAATCCTATCATTATTCCTGATGTTTTTTTTGGTTTTATGTTTGCTTGATTAATATTGGGATTTGGATTTTTTTTCTTTAGTTTGATTTTTTTTAATTTCATAATATACCTCCATATTTATCAATTATTTTTATGTAATCAACTTTTGGTATTAGTTTATCTTTTATTAAATGTCCTTTTTCTTTAAAATAGGAAAGGGGAATGGATTTTCTTGTTTGTGTCTTTATAAATTGTATGAAATCTGTTCCAAATAAAAGATATGTTTCGTTAATATTTACGAATCTTACAATTAGAAAGCATATTCCTTGATGATTTATGACGTTTTCTAAGTGTTTGATTTGATGTGGATGAATGTTTCTTAGAGGAAATGATGTGTTGTTTTTTGTTTCTTTTGCTTCGAAGTCTATGTATTTTCCTTTGTATAATCCGTTGTAATCTGTGGTTGATGGTTTTTCGAAGTAAGCATCTATTATTTTTTCGTTTACTTGTTTTACTACTTTTATTGGTGTTGGTTTTTTATATATTACTGCGATATCTTTTTCTAAGTAGTATTTGTTTGAATCATTGATTTCTGATTCTAGGGTCATTCCTCTGTTTCCGTAGTTTATGTAATTTTTTGTTTTTGTTATTTTATTTGGATATTTTATCAAAATTCATCACCATATTAAAATTATACTATATTTGTTATGTTTTTTCTATCTTTTTTTG
>CAVGVM010000041.1:0-2222 GCA_963632645.1 Lachnospiraceae bacterium
AGTTAGAATAGATCAAAATAGTTTTGACAATTAATAAAAAATAGTTTATAATATGATTATCAAGTGCCAAAGACAGTAGGTTGTTAGTAAATCCTACCGAGGACTTATACTTTGTATAGTAAGAAGTCTTTGGTTAGACTTCTTATCTTTTGCACTTATAAAATATATTAATAAGGAGGAATTATAATGCCTAGTACTAAATCTTTAGAACTTAAACAAGCTATTGTATCAGAAATTAAAGATAAGTGTAATAGTGCTAAGAGTATTGTATTATTTGATTATCGTGGTCTTACTGATAATCAAATTAAAGATCTTAGAATTAAACTTAGAGAAAATGATTCAGAATATAAGGTTTATAAGAATACATTACTTAAACTTGCATTTAAGGATTTAAATATTGATTTTGATTCTTATCTTGCTGGTCCTACTGCTATTGCATTTTCGAATGATGATATTGCTGCAGTTAAGGTTTTAAGTGATACTGCTAAGAAGAATGAAGCTTTAGTTTTAAAAGCAGGATATGTTGAAAATTCTGTTTGTGATAAGGCTAAACTTGATGAATTTGCTAAGATTCCATCTCGCGAAGGACTTTATACAATGCTTGCTGGTGGTATGATGCAAATTGTTAAAGACTTGAGTATTGCTCTTGATCTTTATTCAGAACAAAAAGAAAATTAATTTAATAAAAATAAAGGAGGAAAAGTTATTATGGCAAAAATAACAAAAGAAGATTTTATTAGCTCTTTAAAAGAAATGACATTATTAGAAGTAAAGGAATTAGTTGACGCAATGAAGGAAGAATTTGGTGTTGATCCAAGTGCTGTTGCAGTAGCTGCTGCTCCTGCTCAAGCTGAAGAAGCTGGACCAAGTAAGCAAACTGTAGTACTTAAGAGTGCTGGAGCTGCTAAGATTAATGTAATTAAGATTATTAGAGAAGTTACTGGTCTTGGTCTTAAAGAAGCTAAAGAAGTTGCTGATAATGGTGGTAATGTTAAGGAAAATATTCCTAGTGAAGAAGCTAATGAACTTAAAGCTAGACTTGAAGAAGCTGGCGCTGAAGTTGAACTTAAATAGTTAATTTTTACTTACTTAAAGCCGTTTGCATTTGCACTTGGCTTTTTGTGCTATAAAGGGGAAGATAAAATGATACATTATTTTACCAATTCTGATGTTAAAAGTAATTTGAAAAAGATTAGTTGTAATATTGCTGATAAGAAGTTTGTTTTTAATACTGATAATGGGGTTTTTTCTAAGAAAGGTCTTGATTTTGGTAGTAGAACTCTTATTGATACTTTGCTTTTATGTGATATTACAGGTAATGTACTTGATGTTGGGTGTGGTTATGGTGTTTTAGGTATCATTTTATCTTCTTTTTTTAATATTAATGTTGATATGGTTGATGTTAATAAAAGAGCAGTGCATCTTGCAAATATGAATATTCGTTTGAATAATGTTTCTGGTGTTAATGCTTTTTGTAGTGATATATACTCTAGTGTTGATAAAAAATATGATGTTATTGTTACTAATCCCCCGATTAGGGCTGGAAAAGAAGTTGTTTATGAATTTTTGTTCGGGGCACGTAATTATTTAGTTCCGGGTGGTGCTTTGTATTGTGTTATAAATAAGGATCAGGGTGCTAAAAGTGCTGTTAAGGACCTTAGTGGGTATGGCAGAGTTGAGGTTCTTAAAAAAAATAAAGGTTTTTTTGTAATAAAGTGTATTTTTGATTGACAACTTGAGTGTTTTATGGTAATAATATAAGTTGGTTATTTGTCTATGTGAGAGACAAAGATTTTTTGAAAATTTGAAAGTAGGGGTGAATTTTGTGGCATACAAAATTATAAAATGTGGCGACCACCGCACACGTAGAAGTTTTTCTAGGATTAAGAATACTTATGAGTTGACTGATTTACTAGAAATTCAAAAGAAATCATATCATTGGTTTGTTGAAAAGGGTATTAAGGAAGTTTTTGAAGATTTATTCCCCGTGGAAAACTTTGCTGGTACTTTATCTTTAGAATTTGGTGATTATCATTTTGATGAACCAAGATATTCTGTTAAAGAGTGTAAAGAAAGGTATGCTACTTTTGCTGCGCCTTTAAAAGTTGAAGTTAGACTTTTTAACAATGAAACAGGTGAAGTAGAGGAACAAGAGATATTTTTAGGTGATATGCCTCTTATGACTGATAGTGGTACTTTTGTTATAAATGGTGCTGAAAGAG
>CAVGVM010000042.1:0-3534 GCA_963632645.1 Lachnospiraceae bacterium
TCTTTTTTTTGCTATAATTAATGAGAGGTGAATTAATATGTTAATAATAGGATCACATGTTTCCTTTAAAAAAGATAGGCAATTAGTAGGATCAGTTGAAGAAACTTTATCATATGGTGCTAATACATTTATGTTTTATACGGGAGCACCTCAAAATACCAATAGGGCTCCATTAAATCAAGAATTAACCAAAGAAGCACAAATTTTAATGAAAGAAAATAATATTGATATAAATAATGTTATTGTTCATGCACCATATATAATAAATCTTGCTAATGGTGAAGAAAGTAAATATAATTTTTCAATTAATTTCCTAAAACAAGAATGTAAACGCTGTGAAATGCTTGGAGTTTCTAAATTAGTTTTACATCCAGGATCACATGTTGGACAAGGAGAAGAGATAGGTATAAAGAACATTATAAATGCTTTAAATGAAATATTACCTACAACTAAGACAACTATTTTACTTGAAACTATGGCAGGAAAGGGTACTGAACTTGGAACTAGTATAGAGCAAATAAATACTATAATAAATGGTATTAATGAAAAAGATAAAATTGGTATATGTCTAGATACTTGTCATTTATCTGACAGTGGTCTTCAAATTTCTTCTTTTGTTGATATTCTTACTGAACTTGATAAATATAATTTGTTTGAAAAAGTTAAATGTATTCACTTAAATGATAGTAAAAATCCAGTTGGTTCTCATAAAGATAGACATGAGAATATTGGTTTTGGAGAAATAGGTTTTGAATCTTTACTTAATGTTTGTTATAATCCAAGACTTGAAGATATACCCAAAATACTAGAAACTCCTTATATCGAGAAAAATGCTCCGTATAAAGAAGAAATAGAAATGATTAAAAATAAAAAATTTGATATTAATTTAAAAGAAAAGGTTGCTAATAAATAGCAACTTTTTTACATGCTAGCAATACTAGAAAAAAATTTGAAAACAATATATAATAGATATACTATAAATGGCATATATAAAGAAGAAAGAACAAAAGGTACTAAAAACCATTTAGTAATATATATGTTACTAAAGCAATATCTTGCAGTAACAAAAGATATTATCATAAGAGAAATTAAACTTGGAATAACAAAAATCGTTAAAAGTTCAAGTAAAAATCCAGTATAAGAAGAAATATAAAGTAAAATATATATAATTGTAATTAAAATAATTTGAAAGTAATTATAGTTTCTTTCGACTTCTAGCTTCTTTTCTAAGTTTAAATTATCATTGATATCTTTATATTTATCTTTCTCATTTTCTTCATAATAATAATATTTATAAGTATTTTCTTTATCTTTTTGGACTACATATTTAGAAGTGCTTTTAGTATTCTTTTTTTCTTCTTTATAGGAATTATATTCATACTTAGAACCATTTTTGCTACTCATATTATCACCAACTATAATATAACAGAAAAAAATATACATAACAATTGTTTTAATAAATTTATTCTGATAAAATAAGTTTAAAGGAGGTAGTAGTATTAATAAGAATGATATATATAATTATTTGAGTAAACGGAATATTTGGTATAAAATAACTAATCATAAGGCTGTCTATAATATGGAAGAGTTAAAAGAAATTAATTTTCCTTATAAAAATTGTGATGCTAAAAATCTTTTTGTTCGTGATGATAAAAAACAAAATTATTACTTAATTGTAGTAAAGGGTGATAAAAAAGTAAATTTAAAAGAATTTAAACAAAAATATAAGACTAGATTTCTTAGTTTTGCTAATGAAAAAGAATTATTAAATATACTGGGTTTAGTACCAGGCTCTGTTTCACCACTAGGAATTTTAAATGATGATGAAAGAAAAGTTACTGTCTATATTGATTATACTTTAACTTTAGATGAAGGAATTGTAGGAGTACATCCTAATGATAATACTGCAACTGTTTGGCTTAAAACTATTGATTTAATAAGTGTTATAAAAGAACATGGTAATCTTGTCAAGATAATAGAAATTTAGGAAAGAAGGTATATTATGAAAAAAGTTTTATTTGCAACAGAAAACCAAGCAAAAGTAAAAAGATTCGAAAAAGGGTTATTGGAAAATGATATTAAAATAGTTACAATTAATGATTTAAAAAAAAAAATTAAATGTAGAAGAAAATGGTAAAAATGCTATAGAAAATGCTCTTATTAAAGCAAGGGCATACTCAAAGATTGTTGATATTCCAGTATTTGCTATGGATGATAATTTATATATTGAAGGAATTCCAGAAGAAAAACAACCAGGTATGTTTGTAAGAAGGGTAAATGGAAAAAGATTAAATGATGAAGAAATGATTGAGTATTATTCTAATTTAGCCCATGAATATGGAAAAGAAGGTAAATTAACAACAAGATGGGTTTATGGAATAGCAGTTGTAAATAATGGTGATGAGGCAACTTATACTTGGAGTAAAGATGATTTTTATTTAGTAGATAAACCTTCTAAAATAATTAATCCAGGTTATCCTTTAAATTCAGTTTCTATTGATAAAGAAACTAATGAATATTTTAGTGAAACTACAAAAACTAAAAATAAAAAATATGATGAAAGTGATGTTATAGAATTTTTAGTAATTAATATATTGAAATAAAATTAATAGAGGTGAAAATATGTATACAGATGAAGAAAAACAAATAAGAGAAGTTATAATTGCATCAAGAAGACTAGAAGAGTATCTATAGGGAGAATATAATGGAAAATGGAACATTGAAGAATGGCATAGAATGTTTAGAAAACGTATTCAAAAAATAGATGACATAGATGTTAATAATCCTCATGCTATTATAGAAATGAGAAAAAGACTTATGCAAAATGCTGCTTTAAATATAGCATTAATGAAAATACTTGATACTAAGGGAATACCGCTTGAAAAGTGTGATATACCTTCAAATCTTCCAGAATATGCTAGTGAAATAAAAGAATAATATATAAAGTAGGCTTATTTAATAATTTAGGAATAGGAACTTAGTTATTAAAAAATATATAGTTTTTTTGTTATTAAATATAAAATTAAGAATAGATCAGGGGTGGCATCATGAAAATAAAACAACAAAATCAAATAAAAAAATTTTTAATTAAAGAATTTGAAACAGAGCAAGGAAATATAATTTTTGATAAACAAGAAAAAATACTTAATGACATAATTAAAAATATAAATGGAAAATCGAAAAATCAAAGAAAAGTACTTACTCAAACTATATTACCTAGAATTGCTTTATATGAAGCAATGTTAAAAAGTGGTTTATCGGCTGAAGAAACATATAAATATATGAAAAAATACTTTCAAACCCTTGAGAACAAAGAAAAAGGGCAAAATTTCTTTTAACATTTTAAATCTCTTTTTTCTTAAAAAATGCTAAAAGAATTAATGTGTAGGAATTATGAATACTAAAAGAAAGGAGAAAAGTAATGGAAGATAATAAATTGATTATATATAAAAATAGTAAAGGTAATATTATAGTAGATGCTATTTATAAAGATGAAACTTTATGGTTATCACAAAAAGGAATGTCAAAAGTTTT
>CAVGVM010000043.1:0-7972 GCA_963632645.1 Lachnospiraceae bacterium
ATAAATATGGTGTTATTATTCAGCAATATGTTATTGATGTTGATAGTTCTATTAGAGATAATAAAGATAAATATGATAAGTTTTTAGATAATTGATTTTATCTTTTTTCTTTGTTTTTATTGCAAACAAATGTTTGCTGTGTTATAATGTTTTGTGTTAGTAAGAATAGTTTATTAACTTTAATTGTTAATATTTGAGGTGGTTTGATAATATGGCTTCTATAGTTATACATATGGCTGTTGCTAAGAGAATAAATGATGCTTTAAAAAGAGATTATGATAAGGTTTTGTATGGTTCTATTGCTCCGGATATATCTCAGTGTTTGGGTGAGCCTAGAAAATATAGTCATTTTTTGAATGATGATGGTTTGCCTGATGTAAATAGATTTTTGGAAAAATATGGTAATAAATTGGATGATGATTTTGTTTTAGGTTATTTTATTCATTTATATACTGATTATTTTTGGTTTAATTATTTTATTACTGAACTTGTTTCTCATAATGTTATTACTAAGCTTAATGGTGATAGTGTTAAGTTAAATGGAAATATGCTTAGACAATATATTTATAATGATTATACTAATCTTAATGTTTTGCTTATAAATAAGTATTCTTTGGATTTTGAGTTTTTATATAGTGATGAGGTTAGAAATACTGATATATTAATTGATGAGATTCCTAGTGATAAGATGAATGTTTTGTTTGATAAGGCTGTTTCTATTGTTCAAAATTCTAAGGTTAGAAAGTCTTTTGTTTTTGATATTGATAATATTGATAGATTTATTTCTATGTCTGTTAATTTGATACTTAATGAGATTGAGTCTATTGGTTAGGATATTATGTTTTTGAAATTGTTTATGCTATTTAGGGGGTGTTTTTATGTATATATATAATTATAAGACTCCTAGTGGGTTTTCTGATATGTTGATGTCTAGTGATGGGGTTTATCTTACTGGACTTTGGTTTTGTGGGTCTAGAGATGCTTCTAAACATGAAATTGATTATGAGGAGAAGAGATTATCTATTTTTGATGATACTATTAGGTGGCTTGATATATATTTTAGTGGTGGAATTCCAGATTTTGTTCCTAAATATAGGATAAGTAATTCTACTTCTTTTAGGGATGAGGTTATTGATGTTATGAATGATATTTCTTATGGTGAGGTTATAACTTATGGAGATATAGCGAGTATTGTTGCTTTGAAAAGGGGTCTTTCTAGGATGTCTTCTCAGGCTGTTGGTGGGGCAGTTGGATGGAATCCTATTTGTATAATTATACCTTGTCATAGGGTAGTTGGATCAAATGGTAGTTTAACTGGTTATGGTGGAGGTATTTCTAATAAGATAAAACTTTTAGAACTTGAGGGGCATGATATGAATGATTTTATTATTCCTACTAAGGGACTGCTTTATGAGATGTAAGTGGTGTAATTTAAATAATCCTGTTTATGTTTCTTATCATGATAATGAATGGGGCGCGTTGAGGACTGATGATAGTTATTTGTTTGAGATGCTTGTTTTAGAATCTTTTCAGGCTGGACTTTCTTGGGAGTGTATTTTAAATAAAAGAGATGCTTTTAGAAAGGCTTATGATAATTTTTCTTTAGATAAGGTATGTTTTTATGATGAAGAAAAGATTAATGAACTTATTGGTAATAGTGATATTGTTAGAAATAAACTTAAGATTAGGGCTAGTGTTAATAATGCTAGAATTTTTAAGAGTATTGTTTTGGAGTTTGGTTCTTTTTATAGTTATTTATGTTCTTTTACTAATGGTAATGTTTTTTGTGAAATTGATAAGACTAAGTCTTTGCTTTCTGATTCTATTTCTAGTGATTTAGTTAAACGTGGTATGAAATTTGTTGGTTCTACTATTATTTATTCTTATTTGCAGGCTATTGGTGTTATTTATTCTCATGATAAGGATTGTTATTTATATAGGAGTTTTGATGATAATTAATACTGGATGTAGGACTGATATTCCTGCTTTTTATTCTAAGTGGTTTATTAATAGGATTAGAGAGGGTTATGTTTTAGTTAGAAATCCTTATTATGAAGATAGGGTTACTAAGTATGTTTTTGATTCTTCGGTTGTTGATTTTATTGATTTTTGTACTAAAAATCCTTGTCCTATGATTAAGTATATGGATGAGCTTAAGGACTATAATTTGTTTTGGTATGTTACTATTACTCCTTATGGTAAAGATATTGAACCTAATGTTCCTGATAGAAGTATAGTTATTGATGGTGTTAAGAAGTTATGTTCTTTTCCTAATAATTTGTTTGTTGGTTGGAGATATGATCCTATATTTTTTAATGATGAGTTTGATATTAATAGACATATTATGGAATTTCGAGATATTGCTAGTAAGCTTAGTGGTTATGTAGATTGTTGTGTTATTAGTTTTTTAGATAGGTATGCAAAAGTTAAAAGGAATGCTCCTGATTTTAGAGTTCCTTCCAAAGATGAGATGGTTTATTTAGCTAAGGAATTTGTTTCTATTGGTAAGGAATATGGAATATTCATTTATTCTTGCTGTGAAGGTGATTTTCTTTCTTGTTATGGTGTTAATGTTGGGGGATGTCGTAGTAAAGAGTTGATAGAGAAATATTTGGGATATAAACTTAATGTTTCAAATGTTAAACTAATTAGAGATTGTTCTTGTTTGCTTGGTAATGATATTGGGGCATATAATTCATGTCTTCATTTTTGCAGGTATTGTTATGCTAATTATGATAGGGAAAGTGTTATTAGAAATGTTAGGTGTCATGATGATGCGTCTCCTTTACTTATTGGTAATGTTAAGGATTTTGAGGTTATTACTTTATCTAAGCAGGTTAGTTATAAGAAGAATTTTGATCAGCTTTCTTTGTTTTGATATTGATGTTATAATATTTTTGATTTATTAACAAATATGTTGATAACTGATTATTATTTGTTTTTAATGTTTATTTAATAGATGTGTTTTATTATTTTGGTAGGTGATTTTATGCGTATATTAATTGTTGAAGATGAGTTTAATCTTGCAGATGTTTTGGCTTCTCGTTTGAAGAAAGAAAATTATAGTGTTGATATTTCTTTGGATGGCGAGGATGGTTGTTATAAGGCTCTTTCTGGTGCTTATGATCTTGTTATTCTTGATGTTATGCTTCCGTTTATGAATGGTTTTGAGATTTTGAATGAAATTAGAAAGTCTAGTATTGATAGTAAAGTAATTATGTTTACTGCTAAGTCTGCTTTAGATGATAAACTGAATGGTTTTAGTAGTGGTGCGAATGATTATATTACTAAGCCTTTTCATATTGATGAGGTTATTGCTAGGGTTAATGCTCAACTTAAGAGCTCCTTTTCTAAAGATAATATTATTAAGTATGGTGATTTGGAACTTGATCTTACTAAATCTAAGATATTTTGTGTTAAAAGTGATAAAAGCGTTTCTCTTGTTTGTAAGGAGTTTTTGATACTTGAATATTTTATGAATAATCCTTTGGTTGTTTTGTCTAAGGAACAAATTTATAATAAAGTTTGGGGTATTGAAAATGAAATAGAGTCTAATAATTTAGAGGCTTATTTGTCTTTTTTAAGAAAGAAGCTTAAAGCTATTTCTTCTTGTGTTAATATTAAATCTGTAAGAGGACTTGGTTATAAGTTGGAGGATAGTGAATGAAAAAGTTGAGGTATAAAGTTTTTTATACAGTTTTTTTGATTTTATCTATTTGTTTAATTAGTTTTATTGTGGTTTTTAATGTTCAAAGTTATGCTTCAGAAAAGGATAGGGTTGATAATAGTTTGAATGTTTCTTTGGATAGTAATAGAAAGGTTGTTAATAAATTTGATAATCCTCCGGAGAAGCCTAGTTCTTCTGGTGATAATGATTCTAGTAATATTAAGTTTATGGATTCTGTTTTATATACTGTTTTGCTTGATGAAAATGATAATATTAAAGATGTTGTTAATCATTCTAGTGGTGATGATTCTGTTTCTTTTGTTAAGAAATATGCTAGTGAGATTTTGAATTCTGATGTTAAGAGTCGTTATATTGGTTTTTTGTATTTTTCTAAGTATTCTTATGCTTATGATAAGGGAAATTGTATGGTTATTGTTGATAATTCTTCTAGTAATTTGGTTCTTAGAAATGATTTGTTTGTTTCTTTGATTGTTTTTATAGTTTTAGAGATTGTTATATTTATTTTGTCTAGGTTTATAACTGTTTGGATTAGTAAGCCTGTTTTAGATAGTTTTGAGAAACAAAAGAGATTTATTGCGGATGCTTCGCATGAACTTAAGACTCCGATCTCTGTTATTATGGCTAGTAGTGATGCTCTTTCTGATAATCCTAAGGAAAAGAAATGGTTAGTTAATATTAGGAATGAGGCTGAGAGGATGAATTTACTTGTTACTGATTTACTTGATTTGGCTTCTAGTGAAAGAGATAATATGTTGATGGAGGTTAGTGATTTATCTAATGTTGTGCTTCTTTCTGTACTTACTTTTGAGGGTAAGGCATATGAGGAGGGTATTACTTTTAATTATGATATTGCGGATAATATAATGTTAAATATAAATAAGAATAGTATTAGTCAATTGGTGGAGATTTTACTTGATAATGCTGTTAAACATTCTTTTTCTGGTGGCATTGTTGATATTGTTCTTAAAGATGATAAAGATTTTATTACTTTTTTAGTTAAGAATGAGGGGGATGCTATTCCTTTAGGAGAAGAAGAAAAGATATTTGATAGGTTTTATAGAGTTGATAAGTCTAGGAATAGAAATGATAATAGATACGGACTTGGGCTTGCTATTGCTAAGAATATTGTTGTTAATCATGGTGGTAAGATTAGTGCTTTTTCTAAGGATGGATATACTACTTTTAAAGTTTTATTTAAGAAATAGAACTTTTTTTGTTTTGTTTAATTTTTATTTAATTTTTGTTTTTTATTATTTGTATGTGAAAGAAGAGGTGATTTTATAGTATAGGGTATTATATTTTTAAAATTATTAATAATAAGATTGGAGAGTGATTTTTATTAAAAGATGGATTAAGAATTTAATTATGATAGTTTTAATAGCTTTTTTGCTTGGAGGAATAGTTTTTACTAGTTATTATGCTAGTAGTCATGTTAGTACTAGTGATAAGAATGTTTCTAGTATGAATGGTGGAGGTAATGCCCCATCTATGCCTGATAGTAATACTGGTAGTACTTCTGGTGATAATAGTTCTAGTGGTTCTTCTGATGGTAATGCAAATAGTGTTCCAGACAAACCAAGTGATAGTGGTAATAGTAATAATATGTCAGAACCTCCTGCTAAGCCTGGATCTGATAATAGTTCAAATAATAGTTCTAGTAGTAAATCTAGCAATTCAAGTGATAGTAATATGACTGAACCTCTTGCTAAACCTGATAGTTCTTCAGATAATTCTAGTGGAAATAGTAATAATTCTTCTGGTGATGTGAATAATAATGGAGGTAATCAACCTGATTCTAATGGTATGCCAGGTGGTAATTTAGATATGAATAATTCTGTTAAACTTTCTTGTATTTATTATGTTATATTTGGTGTTTTGGGATTATTTATTTCTTTAATTGTTATGTATTTGGTTATGTCTTGTTTTAATAGGAAAGGTTTTAAGGAAACTTTCTATAATAAAGATAAGGTTATTATTTATATTCTTAGTATTGTTATTATGTCTTGTGTTATTTGTTTTGGTAGTGGTTTTGTTACTGAGAACTATGTTATTGATAGTTCTTCTGGTAATAATAGTTCTGCTAGTTATAATGCTAGTGAGGAGATAACTTCTAGTAAGAAGATTTCTAATAAGAGTTATTCGTCTTCTAGTAGTGATAAGAATGCTGTTTTGGTAGATGGTGATATTTCTGTTTCTATGAATAAGGTTACTGTTTCTAAGACTGGGGATTCTGATGGTGGTGATAATACTAGTTTTTATGGTACTAATTCTGGTATTATTGCTAAGGGTGGTTCTACTTTAACTATTAAGAATTCTACTATTAAGACGAGTGCTAAGGGTGCTAATGGTGTGTTTAGTTATGGTGGTAGTGCTACTACTAATAATTCTTCTAATGATGGTACTACTGTTAATATTAGTGATTCTGAGATAACTACTACTAAGGATAATTCTGGTGGTATTATGACTACTGGTGGTGGAAAAATGAATGCTTCTAATTTAACTATTAATACTTCTGGTACTTCTAGTGCTGCTATTAGAACTGATAGAGGTGGAGGGACTGTTAAGGTTACTGGTGGTACTTATACTACTAATGGAAAGGGTTCTCCTTCTATATATTCTACTGCTGATATAACAGTTTCTAAGGCTAAACTTGTTTCTAATGTTTCTGAGGGTGTTGTTATTGAAGGTAAGAATAAAGTTTCTTTAAGTGATTGTACTCTTATTGATAATAATACTAAGCTTAATGGACAATCTACTACTTATAAAAATGTGTTTTTATATCAATCTATGAGTGGTGATGCTGCAAGTGGTAAGTCAGAATTTAGTTCTAAAAATAGTTCTATAACTACAAAAAAGGGTGATAGTTTTTATGTAACTAATACTAATGCTTATATATATCTTGAAAATAATGATATAGTTAATACTGATTCTTCTGGTAATTTTTTAAGAATTAAAAAAGATTCTTGGGGTAATGAAGGTTCTAATGGTGGAGATGTTACTCTTGTTATGAAGAATCAAAGTGTTACTGGTAATATTGTTGTTGATGAGATATCTTCTCTTGATATGAGTCTTAAATCTGGTTCTTCTTATGAAGGTGTTATTAACGGAGATAAGAGTGCTAAATCTCTTAAACTTAGTTTAAGTAAGGATTCTAAGATTAAGCTTACTGGTAATAGTTATGTTACTAGTTTATCTGATGATGATTCTAGTTATAGTAATATTGATTTTAATGGTTATAAGTTATATGTTAATGGAAAAGCTATTAATTAATTTAAGTCCTTTTGGACTTTTTTTCTTTTGTAAATATATATTTTTGTAGTAAATTTACTTGAAATGTTGAGGATTATGTAGTATCATTTATATGAGTAAGATATAGAATTTATAAGGAGTTAGAAACTATGAAAAAAACAAAAAAGAGTACTAGCATGCGTTTTTTTAATGGCGATAATTCTTCTTTTGAGAATAAAGAGTCTGTTAATATAAATATGATAACTAAATTTAAGTCATTTTTTAAGCGTAGTTTTAATAGTAAATTTAATAATTTAAAAGTTCGATATAAAAAAGATCCTAAAAAGGGTTTGGCATTAGTGCTTGCTATTGTGGCACTTTTTAGTACTCTTGTTGGTTCTTCTTATGCTTATTTGCAATATGTTAGTAAGACTAATAATAGTACAGTTATTAATGCTGGAACTCTTGCTCTTGATTTTAATAGCCCTTCTAATTCTATTATGCTTACTGGGGCTCTTCCTCAGAGTGATTCGGATGGTCTTGCTAATAGTGCTGAATATGAATTTAGTATTGAGAATACTGGTAGTATTCCTGCTAATTATAGATTGACTCTTGATAATGTTTGTTCTACTTCTAGTAGTTATTCTATTGATGGGTCTAGTGTTGCTCCTTCTTTGTGTATTCCTAATGAATATATTAAAGTTGCTATAAAAGAGGGAGATAGTGATTATAAAGTTTTAGAGAAAAAGACTATTAATAATGAGGCAAGTTATATAATAGCAACAGGATCACTAAAAGCTGCAAAAACAATTACTTATAAAATGAAAATATGGCTTGATTATGATACTCCAAATACTTATAGTTCTAGTGATTCTAATATTGTTATTTATGTTGGTAAATTAGGGCTTAGTTATGAACAAGGAAGTACTGAACCAGCTCCTAATGCCCCAGTGTTAGATGATGGAATGATACCGGTATATTATGATGAAGAGTCAGAGGTATGGAAAAAAGCAGATGTAAACAATGAAAATAGTAATTATAAATGGTATGACTATA
>CAVGVM010000044.1:0-5132 GCA_963632645.1 Lachnospiraceae bacterium
TATTTTCCCGTTAATGTTTTGAAAAATTTGAGACATTTTCCTAAATTATTGACAGCATTAACCATGCTGTAAAATAAAAGAATGAAATAAATTTCAGAGTTTTGGTTTTAGAAATTGAAAATTTAGTCTTAAAAGAGCATTTTTAGATGGTTTTAATGATTCTTTTTCTTTTATACTCTGCATATTCTGTTATGAAGCTTTCTTCTGATGGTTTTAATTCTTGTATTAATTTATTTAGAAAATCTGAATTATTTGATGATTTTTTTACCCAGATTGATAGGGCTTTTAATTCTTCTTTTGTAGTGTGTTTGCTTTTTAACATTTCATAATATAAAAATTTGGATATTGTAAAATTTAATGCTTTTTGATTTGAGACTACTGGCTTATGATTATGTATGGTGTATTTATCCATATCGCAAATATTTAAAAAATCTGTTGTGTAGATATAACTTCCTCGATTAATGTCTTTTACTGAAACTTGTTTTTCTGTTAAGTGTTCAAAATCTTCTTTTAGAACTTCTGATGAGGTTATGAGTTCTCTACATGTAAAGTCTCCTGGGGTTTTATTTGTGTTTTTTGTTATGTCTTCTAAATATTTCATTACATATCCTATATATATTCCATCTTTATCTAGTATTATATCTATAGGTTTTGTTACTTTTTGAAGATTTAGGTTATCATGAAAATATATTGCTTTTTCAAATGTCATTAAGTTTTGTTGTTTTCTTCTAGCTATATCATATTTTAATATTTTTAATACAATATCTCCATCTTTTAAGACTATTCCATCGTGTCCTGCCCCTATTTTTTTCATGCTTTTTACGTCTTTTATTATTTTTAGGTTATCTCTTAATACTATTTCATCTGGTAGTATTTGTTTTTGTTTCATAGTTATCATCCCTTTTGTTGCTATATTATAGCACTAGCCTTTATAGTTGTAAATTTATTTTTATGTCATTTCTTAACATCTTTTTTACTAATTATTTACATGATGCTTTATTTGTGGGGTATTTTCTGTTATTGGTGCGAATTTATAACCTTTTTTTAGACCATATTGTATTATTTTTTCTACTGCGTTTACACTGTAACCATGAATATCGTGTTGCAAGACTACATTTGTTTTTCCTTGATTTAGTGTTTTTAATACATTTTTTGCAACTTTATTGGTGTTTTGTGTTTCTCCGGCATCACCACTATAGACATTCCAATCAAAATATTTGTAACCTTTCTTTTCTACTTCTTTTGTCAGTGTGCTCATTATTCCTTTTTTATAGTCTTTACTTATTGTATTGGAACTTCCGCCAGGGAATCTTATTATATTTGCTTTGTAGCCTGTTATTTTGTATACTTCGTTTTCTATTTTGTATAAATCATAGAAGTATGCTTTTTCACTTCTATATATTGAATAGCTATGACTCCAGGTGTGTAATCCTATTGTATGTCCTTCTTCGTGTTCTCTTTTTAATACTTCTTTATAGTCTTTTACATTTTTTGTTACGAAAAAAGTGGCTTTTATATTATATTTTTTTAATATATCTAGTAATTTGTTTGTATCTTTACCTGGTCCATCATCGAAGGTTAGATATATTGTTTTTCCATTTGGGATTATTATGTCTTTTTTGTCTACTACTTTAATGATTCTGGTTTTTTGAGTGGTGTTCCCGGCTTTATCTGATACTTGATAATTTATTTTGTATGTTCCTTTTTTACTTGTATCAACTTTACCAGTTATTTTTAGGTTGTTAGTTATATCGCCATCACAGGAATCTTGTGCTATAGCACCTTGTTCTTTATAACTTGTGTTTTGTGCTAGGTATGTTTCTTTGTCTCCTTTTAGTTTTATGACTGGTTTTATGTTATCATTTATTTCTGCTTGTTTGGTTATTTTGGAAATGTTTCCTGATGAATCTTGAACTGTGTATGTGAAAAGTTTTCCATTTTGTTTTATTTTTATTTTTGAAGTTAAATCACCATCGTAATTATCTATGGCTTTTATTATTTCATTTAATGGAGTACCATTAGGGCATACTACTAATTTATCTGTTCTGGTAAAGATTTTTGGTTTTGTTGTATCTTTTACTATTATTTGTTTAGTAAAAGTTTTTGTGTGGTTTTTATATTTTGCTTTATATTTTATTGTATATGTTTCGAGTTTTTTAGTGTTTATTTTTCCATTTTTTTGGTATTTTAGTTCTTTACAATTAAGTATTGAGCCATAGCATATTTTTGGATTTGTTTCTTTATATTTGGTATTTACTTCAATTGTTTCATTTGTTAAGTTTGTTGTTCTAAAATCTTTTTTTACAAGCAGATAATAACCGGTAAGAATTAATATTATTAAAGTTATTAACAATACTGTTAATAAAATTTTTTTGGTTTTTAGTTTTTGTTTATATTTTTTAATAAAATCCATTACAAATACCTCCACTTCCTAATATTTATTTTATCACAAAAACTATATATTATAATTTTTGAAATAGAAAAAGTTATTAGGTTGTCTAATAACTTTACTAATTATTCTTCTATTATTCCATAATCTCCATGTTTTCTTTTATATACTACTGCTATTTTATCTGTATCTGTGTTTTTAAACATATAGAAATCATGATTTAATAATTCCATTTGTAAGATTGCTTCTTCTTCGTCCATTGGTTTTAATTCTATGCTTTTTCTTTTTACTATTTTATCTTTATTTTCTTCTTCTGGTTCAAATTCTAAGATAAAATCTGATTTTGTTTTGTTTTTTCTATTAGATAATCTTGTTTTGTTCTTTTTGATTTGTCTTTCTAGTTTATCTATTCCTGTATCTATGATGGCATAGAAATCATGCCCTTCTTCTTCCACTCTTAATGTACAGTTTTTAAGAGGGATAGTTACTTCTATTATTTGTTTAGGTCCATATACTTTAAATAGTAATGTTCCAGTTATTTTTTCACTATCTTCTAGATATTTGTTTAACTTTTGAAGTTTTTCTTCAGCATATTGTTTCATTGCTTCAGTTATGTTTGTTTTTTCTCCACGAATATTTAATTCCATATTATCATCCTCCCAGTTTTATTTTAGCATATTTTGGCAAAAAATAAAACCACAAATTGTGTGGTCTGTGTTTAATATGTTTCTACGTAACCTCTAAACTTTTTTCTTTCTCCAAAGGTGTCTTTAATTATGATTACTGGTGGTTCTAATGTTTGATCTAGGTTTCTCATTTTTTCACTCTTTTCTTTTTTATTTTTGGATTAAAAATAGATGTGGGCCCTTTACATCTATTTTTTAGTTGATACTACTTTTTGTTTGTTATTTTGCTAGATTTGATGCTTTTTTTGCTAGTTTCTTTGCGAATGTCTTTTCGTTGTTGAATTGTCCTATCCATAGAACACTTGGTATTCCATTCCCCATTCTTGCCACCTCTTTTTCTTATATATATTTCTTTTACTAATATAATTATTCCCATAATTATAAAGTAATCTAATGATAATATTAATCTTGTTGCATGTGATATTTTAGTCATATCTATGAATTGAAATTTATATTCATAACATAATACTTGAATCAATGCATTTATTATGTATGAAAATATACCATATAATATATACCTTTTGTTTTTATTAGAAAATTTATAACAGAATGCTAATATATAAACAACATAATAAATTTGTGTTCCTACATAACCAGTAAAATTATAAACTATAAAGGCTAGTACAACATATAATATAGCAAATTTTATTAACTTTTTATGTTTATTTACTGGAAATATTAAGAATATAATAGCATAAAAACTTAATATAGATATTATGCCTGAAGTTAGTATGTTTAATATATTACTTACATTAAGATTCACAATATTATTTTCTGTTATCTGATAGTGAGGTAATCCTAAACTCATTAATGTAGTATTTAATATGATTAGTGCTATGATTATTATTAGTAACCATACTATTACTTTGCCTACTTTCTCATTGTTCCCTAACCATTTTATGAAATCTTTCATTATCCTTACCTCTCCTTTATTATATAATATTATTTTTTGTATATACGCACACTATGTGCAAATTGGAATTTTTTACCAATTTTGTTTTTATATTTTATCACTATATTAATATTTTTCAAGGGTTTTGCTTTGATTTTTTTAATTTGCGCTTTGCTTGATATGTTTATGCTTTTGTGTTATAATTTGCTTATGGGGACGATCGGGTTCGACAAAAGTGTAATGGTTTAAATTGCAAGTAGATGGCAATCTTTAAATGCGAAATTAAATATATCTGGAAACAGACAACAATTACAATTCGCTTAATAGTTTAGTAGCGAGCTCTAACTTATTCTTTGCTTACGAGGGTATTTTAGGGTAATATTTAGTAAGCTATATTATTGTAATTCCTATGTGCAATAATGAATTTTTATAGGATAGTTATCTATTTGGAGGTTGGTTACTTTGTAGATAATGAAAATTTATAACTGACTAAACTTGTAGACGTTTAAATTAATTTGCTTTTGGACAGGAGTTCAATTCTCCTCGTCTCCACCATATTTGAATATATCGAACTATTAGTTCGTTTTTTTTGTGTATTGATAATTTATATTACTTTTTTGATAAATGATGGAGGATTTGTAATAATTTATGATTTTATATTTAGTTTTAGTGTAAAACGTTTTAAATATGATTAATAATGATTGACAACTTATAATTATATACGTATTATTTAAAGTAGAGAGGTGTGTATATATGTATGATATTAATGTTAAAAATGTAAAGAAGGGCAGGAGGTTTTTTTATTTATTTCTTTTTTTAGGAATTTTCTTTTTTATTGTGATGACTGTTTATTCTGTATCATCAATTATTAAGTTAAAGAGTTTTGATTCGAGTGTTACATCAACAAATGTTGAAGTTAAATCGTATATAAGTGATGAAGGTGATATTATGTATTCACCAGTTTATTCGTATGTAGTTGATGGAAGGGATTATGTATGTACTTCTGGGATGTCTTCTACTGTAAATCCTGGTAATAGTAATAAAACTGTTTATTATGATTCAAGTAATCCTTCGAATTGTATGACGGAGTATTCTAAATCTGGGAATACTTTTTTGTTATTTTTTACTTTACTTCCAATACTTTTTATTATTGTAGCAGTTGTAA
>CAVGVM010000045.1:0-3822 GCA_963632645.1 Lachnospiraceae bacterium
TACTTATTCCTATCATTTACAACTAATTCCTTATCAACAGTAAACCCTAATATTCCTAAATTCTTCCTTAAATAATCATAATCATTATTCGAAGAAATTATTATCTCATTAATATTATCAAGTATATCTTTTCCATCAATTAAAATATCTATTATAGTAGTAGAACCAAGTCCCGAAAGTATTATAGTATCTACTCCTTCTTGATAAGACTCTAATCCATTAGCATTTCTTAAAATTATCTTATCTTCAAGACCATATTTTTTAATATTATTTCTAGCACCCTTGAGGGGTCCCTCATTTATATCACTCGCTATAGCCTTAACATTATTCTTAATAGTAACAACATAAATATCTAGTAAAGCATGATCACATCCAACATCTAATATAAAAGAGTTATCTTCGATTAAATCTCCGATAGCCCTTAATCTCTTTGATATTTTCATTAATCTGTCAAGAAATCCTTTAACTTCTTACTTCTTGATGGATGTCTCATCTTTCTAAGAGCCTTAGCCTCTATTTGTCTTATTCTTTCTCTAGTTACCCCAAATATTTGCCCTACTTCTTCTAAAGTTCTACATTGTCCATCATCTAAACCAAATCTTAATTTCAATACCTTTTCTTCTCTTTCAGTTAAAGTATCTAACACACTACCCAATTCTTCCTTTAAAAGCTCTGCAGTAGCATATTCCTCTGGAGACATCATTCTCTCATCCGGAACAAAATCTCCTAAATGTGAATCATCCTCTTCTCCTATCGGAGTTTCAAGAGACACAGGTTCTTGAGAAATTTTCATTACTTCCCTTACCTTTTCCTCAGTAATACCTAACTTATCAGCAAGTTCCTTATCACTAGGTTCCCTATTTAACTCTTGAGTCAATTGTCTTTGAATTCTTGCTAACTTATTTATTGTTTCAACCATATGAACAGGAACCCTTATAGTCCTTGCTTGATCCGCAATAGCACGAGTAATAGCTTGTCTAATCCACCATGTAGCATACGTAGAAAACTTATAACCCTTACTAGGATTAAACTTTTCAACAGCCTTCATAAGTCCAATATTACCCTCTTGAATCAAATCAAGAAAAGCCATACCCCTACCAACATATCTCTTAGCAATAGACACAACTAAACGAAGATTAGATTCAGCCAAAATTCTCTTAGCATCTTCATTTCCTTCCTCTACTTGAAGAGCATATTCATATTCTTCCTCACTAGTAAGTAAGTTTATTCTACCAATTTCCTTTAAATACATCCTAACAGGATCATTAATCTTAATATCCTTAGTAGAATTATCACTTACTATTATTTCACCATCATCATCGTCATCATCTTCTTGATCATCATTTGCCTCATTTGAAACTATTTCAATTCCATTTTGAACAAACATATTATATAACTCATCTAACGAATCACTATCAGGCTCTAACCCCTTTAAATGTTCAGCCATCTCCTCAAATGTAACTTTATTATCATTCTTCTTACCTAACTCTAATAATTCTTGTTTTCTTTCTTCGAAGGATTTAATTTCGTTTATCATTAAAATTCACTCCCTATTTTTACGAGCCTAATCTTCTCCAATATTTCTGCTTTCTTAGCAGGATCAATTTCTTCTCTTATTAACTCTTTCAACCTTTTTATCTCTTGGTTCTTATTATAATCTCTAATCACTGCCATATAATCTTCAAATGCCTCTAAATTAGCCTCTTCATCCCCTGCATATTTCAGTACTTCCTTAGCCTCTTTCATAAGATTTTCCTTATCAGTCAAACTAGTTATAAAATCAGCCAGAACTAAACTACCTTTCATCTTATAAGTATAAATAATCTCATTAGCCAAATATCTAGCCTCTTTATAAGGTAAATAATTTAACTTCTTCTCATACAACTTAGTCTTCTCATAACTATTTAACATAATATAAAGAATATCATAAGTCGCTTTCTGATACTTATCTAATTTCCTATTAATGACCGGTTTTGTTTTTAACGCTTCAATTTTACTATACTTTTCGATTTTTTTCAAGGTATTTTTTAAAATATTTACATCTATATCAAATTCCAAAGATATTTTCTTAAGTAAAAACTCCTGTTTTATCTCATCATCTTCCTGTTTAACCTCTTTTAAAACAGTATTTATATAAGCAGTCTTCTCC
Organism: Lachnospiraceae bacterium; assembly: GCA_963632645.1. Taxonomy (GTDB): domain Bacteria; phylum Bacillota_I; class Bacilli_A; order RF39; family UBA660; genus UMGS1449. Next base: position 2,150 of record CAVGVM010000045.1, read on the forward strand.
TCAAGATTAGATAAATCAAGACCATCCCTCATATGATATAACCTATATTCATTAAACGCCACAGCATTATCATAAAGACCTAAAAAAGATTCCTTTCCATACTTTAACACATACTCATCAGGATCAAGACCATCCTTTAAAGTTATAACCTTAATATTACAACCAGCATTAGAAAGTTCCTCACCAACCTTCAAAGTTGCCTTTTGTCCAGCATTATCACCATCTAAACATATATATATATCATGAGACAATCTCTTTAAAAGACCAACCTGTTCATGCGTCAAAGCCGTTCCCATCAAAGCAACAACATTCCTAACACCAATAGAAAAAAGCCTTATCACATCCATAAATCCTTCAGTAATTATAACACTTTTCTTCTCACGAACATACTCCTTAGCCTTATAATAATTATATAAAATCTCACCCTTCTTAAATATAGGAGTCTCCTTAGTATTTATATACTTACTAGTATCCTGAGTATTATATATCCTACCAGAAAAACCAACAGGTCTATTATTAGTATCAAACAAAGGAAACATTATTCTATTTATATATAAATCATTATAACCAGTACCCAAACCATACTCCTCTATCTCTAAAGCACTATAATCCTTCTTAATTAAAACATTAGTCAAAGAATTCTTACCCAAAGCAAGACCTATCTTAAACTCCTTAATTAAATCCTTAGAAATTTGCCTTTTCTCCAAATACTCAACAGCACCCTTTCCCAAAGCACTATTAATATTGTTTTGATACAGTCTAAGCGATATATCATACATCTTATAATACTTATCATACTTAGTAACCTGACTCTTTACTCCGGATGTCTTAAAATCAATTCCCGCTCTCCTAGCAAGAGAAGACAAAGCCTCTTTAAAATCAACATGCTCATAATCCATAACAAAAGTTATAACATTACCACTTGCCCCACAAGAAAAACACTTATATATCTGCTTATCTTGTGACACACTCATACTAGGATTAGTATCATCATGAAAAGGACAAACCCCAAAATAATTCTTTCCCTTCTTAGTAAGAGGTAAATAACTAGAGATAACATCCACTATATCATTAGCCTTTCTTATCTCATTTATCTGATTATCCATAGTCCACCTCCTTAAAACAATATATATTATACTACAAATTTAAACATAGAAAAAGAAAAATAATCCTAAATTCATAGCAAAATTTATTTATATTCTTCTTAACACTAAAAAAACAATAATTAAAGATAAACTAATTACCAGAACCAATATCACCCTTAGATTCAAATCTTTTAGTATACTTATCTAACACCAAAAACAATGAATCCTGAAGATTTATATCTAAAGAATTAGCCAAACACATAAAAGAAAACAAAGAATCTCCAAACTCAATATCTAAATTATCTGTCTTAACAAACTCCTTAGTCCCATAATCATTACCCTTCAAAATCTCCTTACCAAGCTCACCCATCTCAGATACCAAATCAACATATCTAAGTCCAGAATCAAGTCCTAAATTATACTTTTTAGTAAAATCTTCAACCATCACCTGTAAATCCTTTAAACTCTCTCTTTCCATACAATCCTCCTTTAATATTATTCTACTATTATTTTACATATATTACTAGTTAAAAATATTAAAATAAAAACAAAAAACCAAATCATAAAAACCAACTTTTCCAAAAAATA
>CAVGVM010000046.1:0-13413 GCA_963632645.1 Lachnospiraceae bacterium
AAACACAAATCATAAAACAAAAGTAACATCACTTACAATAAATGATGCCAAAGAAAGCCTAAGATATACTGATCATAACAAAAAATACATAAAACTAAAAACAAATGGAGTATACATAACAGAAAAATTAGCAAACACCCTAAACATAAAAAAAGGCGACACTATAACAATAAAAATGTACGAAAATCAAAAAAAATACCAAGTAAAAGTAGTAGGACTAACAAGAGATCCTCAAAACCAACAACTAAATACAACCAAAGAATTCTATGAAAGCCTAAATCTAACATATAAACCAGATACAGTATATACAAACAAAAACCTAAAAAATACCAAAACCATAAAAGGAGTAGAAACAATTCAAAGCATAAACACCATAAGAGAAGGAATGAACAATCTCCTAGAAACAACCAAAACCATGATCTCAATCCTCATAGTAGTATCCGCAGGACTTGCCATAGTAATAATCTATAATCTAGGAGTACTATCATTCACAGAACAAGAATATCAATTCGCAACCCTAAAAGTCCTAGGCTTCAAAAACAAACAAATAAAAAGAATATTCGAAAAACAAAATATCTGGTTAACAATAATAGCAATTCTAATAGGAATGCCCCTAGGATACATCCTAACAGATGCTATATTCATATTCTCCCTTGGAGAAGGTTACGACTTTAACGCAGACATAAAACTAATATCTTATCTATTATCATTCCTAGGAATATTATTAGTATCAATAATAGTAAACAAACTACTATCAAAAAAAGTAAACAAAATAGATATGGTATCAAGCCTAAAATCAAACGAATAAGGAAGTGAAAAAATGGGAGAAATAAGAACACCAATCAAAAAAACATCAATAAAGAAAAAAAACAAAATAATCGAAAAAGGTTTCAAACTAATGTGTAAAGAAGGTTATCACAACGTAACATGTGTAGATATAGCAAAATACTCAAACGTTTCAACAGGAATAATATATCAATACTTCAAAGACAAAAGAGATATCTTCATCGAAGGAGTAAAAAACTACTCAAACAAAATAATGTTTCCCATGACAAAAACCCTAACAGAAACAAAAATAAACAAAGAAAACCTAAACGAAACCATAACAAAAATGATAGATAACTACATTAAAACACATACACTAAGCAAAAAAGCCCATCAAGAATTAAGCGCCATGAGTTGCTTAGACGAAGAAATAGAAAGCATATTCACAAAAAACGAAATGCAAATGACTGAAAACATACTAAAAATACTAAAAGAAAACAACATATTCACAAAAAACCAAAAAGAAAAAATCCATATAGTAATAGGATTAATAGATAATTATTGCCATGAATTAGTCTATCACAAACACCAAAACATAAACTACGAAGCAATGAAAGAAGAAGTAATAAACATAACAACAACACTTCTAATAGAACAATAACAAAAAAATAAAAAAACTACCAAACATAACATTTCACCAAACAAATAACCATCAAAAAATAAAATTCCTTATACCAAACATAAAAATTAACCAATAAAACAACCACCAAATCTCACAAAACACCATTTTACAAGCCAATAACTATATGTTATATTGAACATGGAAACGCAGTCTTTCTTTATAATATTTTTTCTACTGTGTTTCCTGGAAGATATTATGCACTCCTTTATTAAAAGTAAGTCTAAGTTTTAACTTATTTTTCAAAGACTTACTTTTTAATTGCCAAAAAATATGCTATCATATAGAAAAAAAGGAGGCATATCATGGGAAAACTATCAAAAATGCTCTACATGATAGACTTACTAAACACCGGAAATAAGTACTCACTAAAAGAACTATCAGAAAAATTAAACATTTCACCAAGAATGATCAGATATTACAAAGACGAACTAATAGAAAACGGTATATTTATTGAATCATTTAAAGGTCCAGGCGGAGGCTATTTCCTAATAGATAAAACCAAAAATTATACCTATCTAAATAAATATGATATAAAACTCCTAGAAAACATAGAAAACAACCTAAAACAAACAGATTTCACCTTCAAAGATAACCTAAAAGATCTAATAGAAAAAGTAAAAAACATGCATACTGTTGCAGAAGACAAAAGTAAATTTCTAGCAACCATAGACCTAACAAACAAAGACAATATCGAAAAAAGAATAAAAAACGCCTTAAAACAAGAAGAAATGATTAACATAACATACCAAAACCTAGATGGAAATATAATAAACAGAAACATTCATCCCTTACAAATATTTAAATATAAAGAAATAACCTACATAACAGCATACTGTGAACTAAGAAAAGATATAAGACACTTTGAATTAAACAGAATAAAAAAAGTAAAATAAATAATCAAAAAGGAAATATAATCAAAAAAGACGATATATTTCCTTTTTTTGTGTTACAATTGTACTAAGGAGTGGAGGTTATGGGAGAAAAATGTATATACATTGATTTAGATGGAGTAATCTTAAATTCACAGCAAAAAATGTTAGAAAGAAAGGAACAGGCTGGTTTTTACAACCATAAAGATAAAGAGGAATTTAATAACTATTTTAAATTAGCAGATTTAAATAATGAATAGAAGTACATTATAGAAGATGCTGAATCAATAAATAATTCAGTTGAAATAATTAAAGAACTAGAAATTCTGAAGAAAAGAATAGCAATTTTAACAAAAATTCACACATTATATGAAATGAAAGCTAAAATTGAAGATTTGAGAAATAATAGAAAAATAAGTTGTCCCATATTGTTTGTCCCACCAGGAGTAAAAAAACATAATGTAGTAATACCAAACGGACAATTACTTATTGATGATTCGAAAAAGAACATAGATTTATGGATTGAAAATGGTGGAGTAGGTTTTCTATTTGATAAAAGAATTACTAACAATACAAATAATAAAGTAAGAAGTTTAGAATTTTTGTTAAAGAGGTGAATTCAATGGAAAGTAAATTATATTATAACTTTAAAAAGTCGCTTGAACAAAAATATAATGCAGTTTGTTTTGATATTGATGGAACTTTAACAGAAAAGGAATCAAAAACAATAGATAATAGGGCAGTTAATATGATTATAGAACTTTTAAAGAAAAAAATACCTGTAGTTTTCATTACAGGTCGTGGTGAAACTGGTCTTAATTACTTAAAAAAAGATATATATAATAAAATCATTGATACAAATGATATAACTGCAAACGATATTAAAAGAATATATGTATTGACAAATGATGGAGCTAGACTATTTTACAGTACTAATATCACATTTGAAAAATTTTTATCACAAAATGAATATATAACTACAAATGAGGGATTAGAGCAACTTAGAGAAATAAATGATATAATAAAAAAAATTCACAGTAATTACTTTGATGTAACATATTCAAAAGATTCAAAAACAAATAAAATCATAAACATAAGAATGGTTTTTAAAACAAATAACACCAAAATTATAGAAAAATTTTATGATATTATTGATGAGATTATTCATTCCAATCAGCTTGATTATATTAATTTAGTTAGAGGGTTTTATCAAGATAAATCCGTTATTCAAATTGGCACCACTACAAAAGATAAGGCCATAAAAAAAGTTGAAAAAATTATTGGTGTACCGGAAATTCTATGATGAGAATTGGTGATTGTGGAGATACTTATGGTAATGATTATTCAATGTTAAACTGCAGACAAGGGTATAGCGTTAATAAAACTAGTGGTTCAGTTGATAAATGCTTTCCTGTTTTTGATGATAATGGAAAAATTTTAAATGGTGTTGATGCAACTTTAAAATTAATTGAAAAATCTAAAATACTGCCAACTGTATGTTTAGAAAAAGCTGATAAATTAAATTATAAATTTAATTTTGCAGTAGCAGAAAAAAATATAGTGTTGGGCAGAAAAAAACTACTAAATAGATACAATAATTTTATCAATATAAATTTTGGAGAAAATGATGGAATAGATAGTCTGTTTGACAAATCAAGTGGAAGCATAATGATTCCAATGTACGAATGGGAATTAATTTCACCTAGTCCTTTAAAAGAATTCTGGAGTTTAAAGGAAAATGGTTGTTTTAAGTATTTAATGAAGGATGACACCAGTTATCTTCTTAGAGGGTCATCAACATATTATTACTTTATTTCAAATAGAAAAAGTGAAAATGGCAAAGATACAACTTCTAAAGGTGATGTATTAAATTGGCATAATAACTACATTCAGTTTTTAGAGGATGCTGAAATTGCTATTTCAAAGACTAAAGATATAAATTCTATTACTAATAAAAAATTGTTACTTGGTATTTTAGATAATTGTAGAAATATTTTATTAGTTATTATGAATCATAAGCTTGTCTCTGATAATATAGATAATAATATTATATTAGATATTTCATCAAAAGCTACAAAGTATTTTTCTGATCTATATAATACTTTATTAACAGTTGAAAGCAGTATGAGCAGCATATGCTTTCAAAATGAATTTTCAATAGATAAAGATTTTATTTGTAATTTGATAAATGATTCAAAAGAAATATTAATTAAAAATTTGACAATTGAAAAATCATCCAAAAACAAAGAAAACTACTCAAAAATTTATCGAGCTTATAGAGAAATAGACAACTTTGGAGAAAACTATACTGCTGTTTCTTTATACAAAGAAAAAAGAAGTTACAATAGCGACTATATTAATGCATGTGGCTTAAGTTATGGTGGAATTGAATTACCAATAATTGCAAAAGTAATAGATAAAGATATAATTCAAAAAATTTTGCTCCTTAAGTTCAATAAAGAAGTATCGGGTTACTCTAATAAACAACTTATGGACCTAAGAGAATTTAATATAAATGAATACGGAGGATTAGTTAATTCAAGTTTTTTGAAAAATTCTAACTTAGATCTTTTTGATGATAATGTATTAACAGGAAAAACATTGCAATTAGCAATTAATTCACTATATGATTGTAATATAGATGTTAAAAATATTTGCATTGTAAGATATCCAGGGATCAACAGAATTGATCAAATGTTTTTGAATAATACAGCTGCTGTTGATTTTCATTTGTTTTTTGATTATATTTATGGATTGTGTTACAGTAGCCCATATAGTTGGAAAGACAATGAATGGAAAGGTGTAAATGAAAAAATAGATTATAAAGATAGTATTGGTATTTTTGATTTAAATAGAAAAAAAATTATTGAGTGCTTAATTAAAAATCATGATTATAATGAAAATAGTGAAGTAGGAGAATATAAAAGGAAAATATTGAAATGAAAAAAATAATAAATATAGATGATTGGTCAAGAAAAAACACATATAAAATATTTTGCGATTTTGATAATCCCTATACTGGCATTACCACAACATTAAATATTACAAATTTGTTACAACTTGTAGAAAATACTAATAATTCATTTTATGGAACGATGTTGTATTTTGTTTTAATGTCGTTGGATAAAGTAGATGCTTTTAAATATGGATATGGTAAAGACGAAAAAAACATTTTACAAATTTATAAATATGATGATATTGCAGCAACTGTAACAGTTTTAAATGAAAGTAGCGAATTAAATTTTACAAGATATATCAAGTTTAACGCAAATTATGAAGAATTTATTAGAGAATTTTGTGTAGCTAAAGGTGATGCCGAAAATAATGTAGAATATTACAAAATATCAAATCAGGACAATATGAATAAAGTTCAAGTTACTTGTTTACCATGGGTTAAATTTAATAGTTTTAAAGATGCAACAACTAAATCAGAAAAATCTAGTAAGCCTAAAATATGTTGGGGAAAATACTATAAAATAAACAATGAATATTTTATCGATTTTTCATTATTAGTCAATCATGCTTTTCAAGATGGAATTCACATAGCCATGTTGATTAACGAATTACAAAATAATATTTTAAATATAAAATCAGAAAATTTAACAAAGGAGTTTAAATATGTTAAAACAAAAAAGAAAAATAATGTCTAATAAAAAAGCATTTAAATATTATCTATATACACCAAAGAATCAAACATAAAATCTTCCAGTATTACTTTTCCTCCATGGAATAGGAGAGCGAGGAAACAATTTGTCTGACATCGAAAAATATGCCTTACCAAAATACTTAAAACAAGGATTAGAACTTCCATATATAATAATTGCACCACAATGTAGCAAAAATAACTTTTGGGATTATCACCTAAGAGATATAGAAAAAATACTAGAAATAGAACATAAAAAACTAAACTTTGATAAAAACAATATTTTTGTACTAGGTTCAAGCATGGGAGCCTATGGAGCATGGAATTACATTATTCAAAGACCAAACATATTTAAAGGAATTATTTCAGTAGCAGGAGGTATAATGCTTCAAATAAAAGAAAACTTAGAAAAAATAAAAAACAAAAGTATCTTAATATATCACGGAGATAAAGATGATATTGTTGATGTAAACCAAAGTATAGAAGCATACAACAAACTAAAAAGTATCGAAGCAACAAATATTAAACTAAAAATAATAAAAGGAGATAACCATTATCTTACATCACACGCATTTAAAGACAAATATTTATATGAATGGCTTTTAAAAAATACCAAAGGAGGAACCAAATGAACATAATAAGCGTAGGAGATCTAGTCTTAGATTATTATTATAAAAATAACAAATTAATCGGAGTAAATGGAGGAATGACCTCACACAACATAATAGCAAACCTAGCAAAAATGGGGCTAAACACAAAAGTATTTGCCTGCTGTGGTAACGATATTCAAGGAAAAATAGCAATTAAAAGTCTAGAAAAACTAAAAGTTAATACAGATAATATCAAAATTATCGAAAATACAAAAACAAGGTGCTTTCACATTTCCTATCAAGATGAAAATGGAAATTTATCTTTCATCTCAAAAAAAAGATGTCCCTTATGTAATAATAAAAATTGGTATGACAAAAGTCTAATAGAGCCCAACCTCATTCTTTCAAATATAAATAAAGATGATATCTTAGTATTTGATAACCTAAACGAAAAAAATCAAATAATAATAGATAACACTAATAATAAAAAAATAATTGATTTAGGACAATATTTTGAATTTGAAAATATAAAAGATAATGAAATAATAAAAAAACTAAAAAATAAATTTGAAATAATTAATTTTAATGAAAGGGTTAGCAATTATCTTTTAAAAAGATTAAATTTAAAAAGTGATAGTGATTTATATAATATAATAAATCCAAGCTTAATGACCATTACAAGAGGAGAAAATGGTGCAACATTTATATTAAATGGTAATACATATAATTTTAAATTAACTACAAAAGAAAAAGTAATAGATTCTACAGGCGCAGGAGACGCCTTCATCTCAAGTATTATTAAAGATAGTATCAAAAATAACTTTAAATACGATGAAAATAAACTAAAAAAATGGTACGAAAACTCAAATAAACTAACATCAAAAGTAGTATCAAAAATGGGAGCAAGAGGCCACCTAAACCCATTATTCAAAATAAAAAAAATAGACAAAATCTGTACATGTAATAAATTTAATTACAGAGAAAGAAAACAAATAAAAAGATGTAATATTAACATAAATAATCTAGAGAAAAGAATTATAAATGCCATTAATTCTTCTGCAAGTATTAAGTTAAATGAAATTGGTTTTAATAAAGATACAAATTGTCTATTTATAGCAGCCGGGGGATCATATGCAGGAGCATACTTTTCATCAAGAATAATAAATGAATTATATGGAAGCAACACTTATTCACTATATCCAAGAGAGGTACTATATAGAAACAATAGTAATATTAATAAAGTTATTCTATTTTCATATTCTGGAACCACAAATGACATCATTACAAGCGTCAAAAACTTTAATAAGAATAATATTTATTTAATTACAAAGGGTGAACTAAAAAATATAATAATAAAAACAAACCTATCAAAACAAAATATATTAAGTTACAGAACAGAATCAAATAAAACAAAAGAAAAAGGATTCCTATCATTCGAAGAAGCCCTAGCACCATCAGCCATATTTTTAAAGTATTACTTAAGTAAAATAAATCATAATATTGACATTAATGATTTTATTAAAAATTCAATCACATATTGGAATAAAACATTATCACAACTAATTACAACAGAATTTACAAAAAAACTAAAAGACCATAACACAATAAACATATTTACAGGCGATTATACAAATACTGCCTCTTACGATCTAGAAAGCAAACTAATAGAATCCGGAATCTCAAGTTGCACAATCCACGAAAAAAAGAATTTCTCCCATGGAAGATTTATCAACTACAAAAAACAAAAAGATAAACTATCAATATACCTTAAACAAAAAGAAACAACTAAGTACGAAGAAGAACTACTGAAATATCTAGATAAACAAAACACTATAATAATAGAAAGTAAATATAACCACTTACTAGCAGAATTTGATTTACTAGTAGCATCACAATTTATTATTTACCACCTAGGAAAAAAACTAGACATAGACGCATCAAAACCACCATATAAAGAAGACTCACTAAATCTTTATTTCTACAAAGGAAATCTATAAAAATAAAAACACCAAAAAACAAAGAAAACAAAAACAAAAAAAGTATCAAAAATCAATAAAAATAGTAAAAAAATCCAAAACCAAAACGAAACAAAAAATACCAATCCAAAAAAATAAAAAAAAATCTAAAAAAATAAAAAAACTACCAAACATAACATTTCACCAAACAAATAACCATCAAAAAATAAAATTCCTTATACAAAACATAAAAATTAATCAATAAAACAACCACCAAATCTCACAAAACCCCATTTTACAATCCAATAACTATATGTTATATTGAACATGGAAACACAAACAGTCACCATTGTGTTTCCAAATTCACTCCATTTTACAAAGTAAAATCCATACACAAAGAAAAATCTCAGAACAATATCTCTGAGATTTTTTGTATGTCATAAATCCTTATGACACTATTATATTATGTAAAAAAACACTTTTTATGCAAAAATATTTAAAATTTGTTATAATTATCTCATAAGGAGGCTATCTTATGATAAAAAACCTAGATAAAAGAAAAATAATAAACTTAAGCGTAGTGCTATTACTATGTATATTATTCATAATATCACTAATCCTAAACAACAAATCAAACAACAACGAACTATTATCAACAACTGAAAGCCTAGTAACCAAACAGACTAATATAGAAAAAAATATAACAAGCAAAGGCTATACCATAGATAAACCAAACATAATACTAAATCCCTACAAAAATTCACCCTTAACAGCACTTATAATATTTGAAACAAAAGAAGAAGTTACCCCAACTATAACAGTTCATGGTAAAGATAAACTAACAACCTTTACTAAAACATTTGATAAAAGCAAAACTCATTACCTAGAAATATATGGATTATACCCAAATAAAAATAACAAAGTAACAGTAGAGTACCAAAACACTAAAAAAACATTCTACATTCAAACAGAAAAACTACCAGAAGACTTTATACTTCCAACAAGCATCAAAAAAGATGAATCAAAACTAACAAACGATTTATACTTTTATACACCATCAAGTAAAGGCTACACCTGTGCTTATGATACAAATGGTGATGTAAGATGGTACCTAACCGAAGAAGCAATCTGGGACAACACAAGATTAAAAAATGGCCACATGCTAGTAAGTACCGAAAGACTAATAAATAATCCTTATTACATGACAGGACTCTACGAAATAGATTTACTTGGAAAAATATATAACGAATACAGCTTGCCTGGAGGATACCACCATGACTATTACGAACTACCAAATGACAATCTTCTAGTAGCATCCGATAACTTTGAAAGTGGCGAAGGAACAGTCGAAGATTTCCTAGTAGAGTTAGATAGAAAAACAGGAAGAATAGTAAAAACCTTTGACCTAAAAGACATTCTCCCTATGGAAGAAGGAAAAAGTGAAAACTGGACAAGTTACGATTGGTTCCATAACAATTCAGTATGGTACGACGAAAAAACAAACTCCATAACACTTTCAGGAAGACACCAAGACGCAGTTATAAACATAGATTACAAAACCAAAAAACTAAATTGGATTCTTGGAGATCCAACTGGATGGAGTAAAAAATACCAAAAATATTTCTTCAAACCAGAAGGCAAAAACTTCGAATGGCAATGGTCTCAGCATGCTGCAATGATAACCCCAGAAGGTTACGTATTCCTATTTGACAACGGAAACAACAAATCAAAAATAGAAAAAGACTACGTAAAAGCAGAAAACAGTTATTCCCGAGGAGTAATGTATAAAATAGATACCAAAAACATGACCATAAAACAAATATTCGAATACGGAAAAGAAAGAGGAAGCAAGTTCTATTCCCCATACATCTCAGATGTTGATTACCTAGATGAAAACCATTACATAATCCACTCCGGAGGAATAGTATACGTAAACGGAAAAAATTCAAATTACCCAGCAGGACTAACCCAAGGAGACACAGCACTAAACTCAGACACAGTAGAACTAAAAAACAACCAAGTAATATTCGAACTAAAACTACCAACAAATACCTATAGAGTAGAAAAAATGAATCCTTACGGAAACGACAAATACCAAAAACAATCCGCTCAAAGACTAGGAACCCTAGGACAAACCAAAAAGAAACTAAAATATGGTTTTATCCTAAACTCCTCAAAAATAGATGAAAATTACAAAAAACACGACATAAAATTAACCAAAGAAGAAGATAGACTAGTCCTAAACGGAACCTTCAAAAAAAGCGATAAAGTAGAAATATTACTATACAACAAAATGAAAATAAATACATACAAAGTACCAATAAGCAAAAGATTATACACCGCCTTATGCGTAGACATATTAACCAAAGAAGAAAAGAAAAACGGTATAAACATAACAAAATATATAAATAGTGCTGGACTAAAAGGAAAATATTCACTCTATATAAAAATAAATAACAAAACATATAACACAGAAAAATACATATTATTTTAAAGTAAATAAAAAACAAATAGAAAGGAACAAGTCAAGAAACAAAATAATTTCTAAAGACTTATAACAAAAATGGAAGAAAACCTAAGAAAAATAATAAAAATATTAATAAAAGAAAATAAAACAATATCTACTATGGAATCCTGTACAGGAGGAGCCCTAGTATCAGAAATAACCAACATAGAAGGAGCAAGCAACGTCCTAAAATATAGTGCTGTTACCTATTCAAACGAATACAAAATAAAAATGGGCGTAGACGAAAGCATAATAAAAACCTATAGTGTTTACAGCAAAGAAACAGCAAGAGAAATGAGCAAAACAATATCAAACTTTACAAACTCAAATTACGCCATAGGAATAACAGGAAAACTAAATAGACCAGATGAAAACAATAACTTTGGTAAAGATAACGAAGTTTTCATAAGCATTTATAACAAAGATAAAAATAAATATTATGACTACAACCTAATAGTAACAAACAAAACAAGAAAAGAAAACAAAAACCAAATAATAGAGCTAGTATCAACAAAACTACTAGAAATATTAAACCAAAATAATTAAAAACAAAAAACCAAGGAGGAACAAATATGTGTGGAATAGTAGGATACACAGGAAATAAAAATTCAATAAAAGTCCTAATAAAAGGACTAAAAAACCTAGAATATAGAGGCTATGATTCATCAGGAATAGCCTTCATAGAAAACAATCAAATAAAAATATTAAAACAAGAAGGAAAAATAAAAAACCTAGAAAAACTAATAACAGATGAAGATAACTCAAATATAGGAATAGGACATACCAGATGGGCAACTCACGGCCAAGCAAGTAAAACAAATGCTCATCCCCACAGAGTAGGACACACCACCTTAGTCCACAACGGAATAATAGAAAACTATATAAAACTAAAAGAAAACCTAACAAAACAAGGATACACTTTTAAAACAGATACAGATACCGAAGTAGCATGTGCTCTTATAGATAGTCTTTACAAAGAAACAAAAGACAAATTACTAACACTAAAAAAAGCAAACGAAAAAATAATAGGATCTTACGCCTTTGCTATAATATTTGACGATGACAAAGAAAATATCTACGTAATGAGAAAAGATAGTCCCCTTATAATAGCCCTAGGAGAAGAAGAAAACTTCATAGCATCAGATGTCCCAGCTATCTTAGAATTTACAAATAAATACCAATTACTAGAAAAAGATGAATACGGAGTTATAAACAAAAACAAAGTAACAATCTATAACAACGATTTAAAAGAAATAACAAAAGAAATAAAAACCTATGAAGAATCCCTAGAAACAGCACAAAAAAACGGCTACGAACACTTTATGTTAAAAGAAATAAACGACGAACCAATGACCCTAACTGCAACCTATGAACAATTCTTTAAACAAGACATAAATGAATTATTAAAAAACATGCCAGACTTCTCAAAATACAAAGACATAGATATAATCGGCTGTGGAAGTGCTTATCATGCCGGACTAGTAGGAAAAAAACTAATAGAAACATACGCAGATATAAAAGTAAATACCTATCTAGCAAGTGAATACAGATACGAAAAAAACTTTAGCACAAAAGATACCCTAACAATTTTAATATCACAATCCGGAGAAACCGCCGACACACTAGCAGCCCTAAGAAAAGCCAAAGAAAGAGGAATAGATACCCTAGGAATAATAAATACAGTAGGCTCATCAATAGCAAGAGAAGCCTCACAAGTATTCTACATAAAAGTAGGATGCGAAATATCTGTAGCAACCACAAAAGCCTATCAAGCCCAAGTCCTAATCCTAGAACTACTAGCACTTTCACTAGCAGTAAGAAAAAACAAAATAACCAAAGACGAAGCCAACAAAATATTACAAAACATAAAACAAATACCACAAGAAATAACAAAAGAAATACAAAACAAACAAACATACGACAACATACCAAAAAAAATAAAAAGCAAAGAAGATATATTCTTCCTAGGAAGAGGAATAGACTACAGCCTATGTATGGAAGCATCCCTAAAACTAAAAGAAATATCTTATATCCATAGTGAAGCCTATGCAGCAGGAGAACTAAAACACGGAACAATATCATTAATAGAACAAGGTACCCCAGTAATCGGACTAGTAACAGATAAAAACCTAGCCATGAAAACAATAAGTAACATAAAAGAAACCAAAGCAAGAGGCTCATTCGTTGTATTAGTAACACTAGATAGCATTTACGAAGACTACAAAAACGATGACTTCTACGACGAAATAATCACATTAAAAGACCTAAACGACTTCACCTCACCATTACTTGCCATGACCATATTCCAATTACTATCATATGAAGTCGCCTACCTAAAAGGTGAAGAAATAGACAAACCAAGAAACCTAGCAAAGTCAGTAACTGTTGAATAGTTATGTCAAT
>CAVGVM010000047.1:0-5701 GCA_963632645.1 Lachnospiraceae bacterium
AGTATAATTATAACTATATTTTAAAAAAACAACAAGTACTAAGACGCAAAAAAGAAACTATTTTACTTTTAGTTTCAAATTTTTATCTTTATCATAAACAGTTGAACTTATTATTATCTTATTATTACCCTGCTCTACTTTCTCAGAAGTCCCATCAGTATATATAATATCAACTTTAGATATATCACCCTCATATTTAAGCTGTTTAACCTTCTTAACAGAAAGTGGTAAAGCCTTATTTTCTTCTTTTGTCTTTATTAAATTATTATTAATATCAAGAGTATAAATTTTATCATCTTTATCAACTATATACACTTTAAATAAATAACCATACTTTTTAAGTTTTTTATATGTTAACTTAGTAAAATCTACTTTCTTATCCGTTTTAACCTCAAGAACTCCAAACATTTCCTTTACAGTAATATCTTCATTCTTATCATTTTTTATAACCTTATCATTATAACTAGCCAATAATTTCTTTTCAAAATTTTGATAAATCATTATCTTATCACATAACTTATTTCCTAAACAAACATAATCAAAATAAGGTTTAACATCTTTTAAATTATCTAAAAGTTCATAATCATCTTCTTTATTTATATACCTTAACTTTTTATTATTATCTAAATATATAAAATTGGTCTTAAAACCAGTATTCTTATGGACATAAACATATTTCTTATCATATACAGGAGAATAAACACTATCAATATTAGAGGCTATCTTTTCAAATTGATAATCATTCTTATTAGCAATATTTATATAAGTATAATATAAATCACCCTTTTTAGTAAGTGCACTAAGTTCATATATATTATCATTTAAATTATTATAATAAACTGTAACATTACCACTTGGAAGACCAGTTATATGTTTATTATAAATATTATTTTTATTAGTATATTTAACATACAAAGTATTATTCTTATCTAAATACATATATACATCATTTTTTTCATCTTTAAAATTAGTTATTTCTTCAGAATTCTTAACATAACTATTATTAAACAAATATCCTATATTATAGTAATTATCTACTTTTGTTTCTATTGTATTATCTTTCTTTTTATTAGCATAACTTTCATATGTATAATACCCAATTACTACAAAAGCACATATTATTAACAAAAAACATATAAATTCTGCAAATTTCTTGCTTTTAAAAATCATTGTATCACCAATTAAATCATACTATATAGCAACTTTTTTTGCAAGTTAAAATTAAAACAATACCTACAATCTCTATTACAATACTAGTTATGTTTAAACATAATTTTTTCTCTTTTGGGATTTTAAAATTTTAGTTCCTTTATCTTCATAATATCAATATTATATAACTCATATATAGATACTACATCTAATGTAGTATAATCTTTTTTAGTATAACCCAATAATTCTAATGCATTTAATACATCTTTTTCACTTTTTCCCTCTATTTCAGCATAAGTAGGAATCATAGGCCACGAATCAATAGATATTTCTACCCCATTAAAAACATACATTTTACGATAATTTTCTTGATAATTTCTACTTATATACCCTAGGCTCTCTAATAATTTATTTGTATTTTCAAATGAATCAACCACTATTTCTATTTCATCGGTACCACCAATCTCATTTTTATCTTTTACCTCTTTTACTGCAAGAGTAGTCTTCTTGCCATTAGTTCTAAGTCTTATCCATTTATTAGGATTAACCGGCTTTACATCATATACATATCTTCTTTGCATACTATCACTAACTAATTTAGCACCTAATTTTATTAATTTACTTTCAAGAGAATCATCTATTTCTAATATAGTAACTTCATATTCTTTACTCATACTTATACCTCCTCATTTTTTATTATACATTATAAGATATTTGCTTGTATAGAACAAAAGATCAAAACATCTATTTCAATCTTTAAAACACAATCTACAAAATTTAACATTTTTAAGCATAAGTCGTATCAAATTTTTTATAATATAAATAACTTTTTTTGCAAGTTAAAATTAATCCTTTACCATAGAACCTGCTCCATTAAAAATATATTTAATAACTCCATCAACAACTTTTTCTAATTTTAAAGAAGTTTTATATACATTAGAAGTTACTTTATTAGAATAATCTTTATCTTCATACAAAACATATTTTTTTACATCAATGCTTTTTCCTTTACTAATATCATCTTCAAAACTTTTTATTTGTTCTTCTGTAAGAGTCTTAGCCTTTTCATTTCTATTCTTATAATAACCTTGTTGTTCTGCAAGTAACAATATTACAAAAAATACAAAAAAAGAGACCATTATAATCAAAAATATTTTATTTTTCATTTGTTTTCCTCCACGTAATATTTTATAGCCTTAGAAAGTACTACTGTAGAATTATATATTTCTTCTAAAGTGTTGTCTGGTCCCCCTAATTCTACTAAAAACATATTACTATCATAATCTTGATAAAAAGTACTGTTAGGCTGGTAATAAGTACTTCTAAGAAGACCTTTATAATGCTTATTTAAATATCTTTCCATAACTCTTATACCTTTAAGATTCCTCTTATAATACTGATTTTTTGTTCCTACTAAAAACATAATAGTAGCATACTTTTTATTATTAATACTAACTCTAGCAGCATCTCCTACTACAGAATCCCTATGCATATCAAAAAAATATTTTAAACTAGGATTCTTACCCCTTCTTGCTTTTAAATATTCTAAACTAACAGTATAAGTACCAGGATAATCAAGTCCTCTTTTATTAACCTCTTTTTGAACAGATTTTGTCTCTATAACAGAATTTATATCAAGTTTTAAAAGTTCATCTTTCATAATATTACTAACTGTTTTAACTGTCGGAGTTATATTATAAAAACTACTCTTATACTCCTCTGTTTCATGAGTATTATAAATATAAATAATAGGATCAGAATCAATATTAGTCTTATTATTAATTTCCTCTTTATTTATTAACTTCTTATTACTTATATCAGCACTAGAACTAAACTTAGTATTAATATTATTACTAGTAACTGAAGATAACAAAACACTTTTCTTATCATCGCTTAATAAAAAACTTATAATATCAATCTTTTTAAAAGAATCACAAACATATATCAAAGATAAAAATAATAAAAAAAGACAAAAAAGAATTTTAACTCTATTCATACTTATCACCACTATAAGTATAAAGTTTAAACTATTCTTTTTTTGTCGATATATTATGTATAGTATTATTAATTGCAGAACTAATTAAATCAGTTAATTTATCACTTAAAAAATCTATTTCCTTAGGAGTAACCATTAAATTATATCCAATCGGAGTTAAAACATCATTAATAAGTAACTTCTTTTCCATATTAGATAAATTTCCTAAAACTCCTAAAAAATACTTAGATTCTTCACTAGAAAGAGTATAATTATTATTCTTTAGATAATTAATACTTCCAGAAGGTATCAACTTATCTACTAAGTTATTCTTATTTTTTATATTATAACTAAAATGTTTCTTCATAAAATTTAATGTATCATTAACAATAGTACTAGCATTAACCACAGTAGGAACCCCAATTGCAATTACTGGAATATCAAATATATCACTTGAAATTTCTTTTCTATTATTGCCTATACCACTTCCAGGATTAATACCTGTATTAGTTATTTGAATTGTCTTTAAAAGCCTATCAACAGAATCACTAGCCAGTGCATCAATTATAATTAAAAAACCAGGATTAACCTTATTAACAACTGAATAAATTATATCACTAGTTTCAATACCAGTCGTGCCCATAACACCAGGAATAAGACACATAGAAACTCTAAAACCTTCCTCCAAACTACCAGTAAGATCATAAATATGTCTAGTTACAATTACATTTTTAGCAGATTTAACACCAAGTTCATCTGCAGTACTCCTCTCATTACCAAGTCCCATCACCATACAAGAAGAATTAAGCCCTATACCAGTTCTAGCAAACATCTTACGAAGTTCTTTTTCTAGGACATGAAGACAATCACTATAATTATCTTTATCAGTAATATCAGAAAAAGAAATTGTTGTATAAATGCCCTCTTTTCTTCCTAAAGAACTAGCACTTTCCCTATCAAGTTCAATATTACTTACCAAAATGCCTTTATAAGAATATTTTTTCTCATATTCAAAATCCTCAGATACAAGATCTGCAACCAAATCAGTCCTTGTTTCATATTTAGATAAATCAATATCTCTCATAATATCACCCTTATTATTGTACTATTTTTCATAAGAATTAATACAAAATAGAAAAAAATTATAGAAAATTATCAATTTTATTTGCTTTTTTATTATATTTTTGTTAAAATTTAAAGTGTTAAAAAAAGTGAGGTGAAAAAATGCCAAATATTAAAAGTGCTAAAAAAAGAGTAAAAACAGATGCAATTAAAAGAGAAAGAAATAAAGATAAAGTAGCAAGCATGAGAACTTCTATCAAAAAAGTAAAATTAGCTTCTAAACAAGGTGATGCAAAACTTGCTGAAGAAAACTTAAAAGTAGCTAATAAAAAAATTGATAAAGCTGTAAAAAGTGGTTTAGTTCATAAAAATAAAGCTGCTAGAGATAAATCAAAGCTTACAAAAACTGTTAATAATATAAAGTAATATCTAGTTGATTACTTTATTTTTTTTTGTTAGAATATAAATGGTGATTAATTTGAAAAAAGTTATAATTATTTTAACTATTACCCTGTTAATAGTCGGAGGTTTCTACTATATAGGAACTCATTATCAAGATGAAATATATATCTATTATAGGGAAAATGTAAAAAAAGTAAAACAAGATATAAAACTAGAAAAAAATGAATATTACAAAGACAAAAACTATTCATATGTACAAAATACAAATGACTTTGTTGCAAAAGATAAAAAACATCTAATAAACATATTTTATACAGTGATCAACAGTGGTACTAACAAATTTACTTTCTATTGTGATGAAAATTATAAAAATTGTACAAAAGATGTTATAGAACTAATAAGTAACAAAGATACCTTATCAAACGTTAATAACTTTGTTCATCCATATAACTCATTTGAAACAATAAATGCATCTTATGATGAATATGGACAAGTAGATTTAACTATTAATAAAGTATACACAGAAGAAGATATACAAGTATTAAATACTAAAGTACAAAAAATAATAAATAAAAAAATAAAAAAGACTATGAGTAACAAACAAAAAATAAAAACAATTCATGATTACATAATAAATAATGGAAGATATGCTACAGATAAAATAAGAAAAAAGCATCCAAATAAAGAATATAACAAAGCAAATGATATCCTAATAGATGGAATTGGACTTTGCAGTGCTTATTCAGATGCAATGGCTCTATTCCTATATGAATTTGGTATAGACAATTACAAAATTGCTAGTGATAATCACATATGGAACTTAGTAAAAATAAATAATAAATGGTTACATTTAGATTTAACTTGGGATGATCCAGTAACTCAAACAGGAGTTCAAAAACTAGAAGATATATTTATGTTAATAGATGACAAAGAACTAAAAGAATTAAAAGTAACCCAACATAAATACGATAAAAATATCTATAAAGAAGCCTTAAACTAGGTTTGAGTCTGTAAATAAAATTGTGTAAATAGAAATCTTTCCATGATAAAATAAAAGTGTTCTATAATATTTAGTGGGTGTAAATAAAACACTCACTATTTTTATCTCATAAA
>CAVGVM010000048.1:0-3664 GCA_963632645.1 Lachnospiraceae bacterium
AGAACTATTACCCTTCCATCACCTAGGATTTAGTAAATACAAAGAATTAAACATACCAAACCCATTAATAAAAACAAAAGAAATGGACACAGAAATATGTAAAAAATTAGAACAAAACCTAAAACAAGAACTAAACATAGAGTAGAGAAATCTACTCTTTCATAATGAAAAAACATACATATTGTATAAATAAAAAATTGTAAAAAATACTTGACAACAAAAATAATTAAGAATATAATCAAAAACAAGTATCAAAGGAAGGTGACTTATGAGCTGTATATTATTAGAAATCTACTTTTTTTCAATATTTTGCATAGCTGTATTATTTTCTTATTTTTACAGTTCTTATTGTGACGTCATTAAATCTACTATTTAGATTTGTTGACGCCGCTTTTTTTATATTAGGAGGTGAATAAAAATGAATAATATTACAATACAAGATTTACTGAACAAAGTAAAAGAATATAGTCCAGATCAAGTGACAAGAGTAAAAGAAGCATACGAATATGCAAATATTTTGCATTCTGGACAAACTAGACAGAGTGGAGAGCCATATATAAGTCATCCACTAAATGTAGCCTATATACTAGCAGAAATGCATGCTGATAGCGATACAGTTTGTGCAGGCCTTCTACACGACACAATAGAAGACACAAACACAACAAAAAATGACATATCACATGATTTTAACCAAGATATAGCTAATTTAGTAGATGGAGTTACTAAACTTTCAAAAATGAATTTCTCATCTAAAAGAGATCAGAATTATGCTAATACTAGAAAAATAATAACAGGAATAACAGAAGATGTTAGGATAATAATTATAAAATTAGCAGATAGACTTCATAATATGCGGACGTTACAGTTTAAGTCTGAATTTAAACAAAAAGAAAATGCACTTGAAACAATGGAAATTTTTGTCCCACTTGCATATTACATTGGAGCATACAGGATAAAGTCAGAACTTGAAGATTTATCATTACAATATCTTAAACCAGATATGTATAAACAAATAAAAAACAAAAAGCAAAATTTAGAAGCAGTAAGTAAATCATGTTTAGAAGAAATGCTATGTAAAATTAAAGAGTTGCTAAACAATAAAGAAATACCAAATGAAATAAAAGTTAGGACTAAAAATATATATGGAATATACAAAAAATTAAGTGAAGGCCATAAATTATCTGATATTCATGATTTATTAGCATTAAAAATAATGGTTGATGAAGTAGACAATTGCTATAAAACACTAGGGTTAATACACAGTGAATATCATCCAATAAATAATAAATTTAAAGATTATATTTGTAATCCTAAAACAAATATGTATAAAAGTTTACATACAACTGTATTTGGACCAGATGATAGATTAGTGCAGACACAAATTAGAACTTTTGATATGGATAAAGTAGCATCATTTGGACTAACATCATTTTGGGAAACACAAAAAAACGAAGCACGAGATACCATGCAACAAGATTTAAAAGAAAAGTTTCAATTTTTCAAATCTCTTACTGAAATAAATTCAATGTTTGGAGACAATATGGAATTTGTTACTCAAGTTAAAAATGAATTGTTTGCAGATAGAATATACGTATATACAACAAAAGGAGATATCATAGAATTACCAAAAGGTTCTACACCAATAGATTTTGCTTATAAAATACATACAGATATTGGAAATACAATGGTAGGAGTTTTTATAAATGACGAATATGAGCCAATTGATTATATCTTACAGAATAAAGATAGAGTCAGAATCATAACAGATGATTTATCATTTGGGCCAAGAGAAGAATGGTTGAATAAAGTAAAAACAACCAGAGCAAAAAGAAAGATAAGGGAGTTTAATAGAAAATAATAATAAGTATTAATAAAGAAATTAATAGGAGAAGCAATATGAATTATAATGATTTATTGAATTTAAGAAGTAAAATAGTAGAACTATATTATAAAACTTATAATGATTATATAATAGAGTCTCCTACAGGACTTGAGGATAAACATGATATCACACTTGATTTCACTAATTGTACTATTTGTTTAGCAAAAGAAAACATTTTAAAAGAAAAAATCGGTAATAATTATGTTGTGTGTCAACCTTGTTTAAGAAATAATAATTTTCAAGAACTATCTGACGTTAATAAGGAACTAAATTATATGAATTATTTTACAATGCTAGGTGGTTATCATTATATAAAAAATAATAGTCAAAAGGAAGAAGAATTTAATAAGATTGTAAAACGACAATATAAATTTTTGAAAGAAGTTAGTAATGGTAGTAAAATAAGATTAACAATTCCTTCACAATTTGAAAAATATTTGAAATTAAGCAAAGAAACAATGACAAAAATAAAAAGCGATAATAATTTAATAGAGTATCAAGAAAATGAATTATTGAATTTAAAATGGAAATATGGAATCGATGGAATTATTGGTTATGGAACCAGGTGGGAAGTTCAAAATATAAATGGAGAATATGTCAATTGTGGGAATGACATCCTATTATACAAAAACAATAGAGCTATAGGTATAGATTTTGGAAGTGGATTAGAAACATTAGTTTCGTTGCTGAATGGAGAGAAAAACTTATTATATTCTAATAAAGTATGCAGTGACAAGGTAAAAAAATTTTGTAGTGGCAATGCAATTAAAGAAAAAATTGTTAACGCACTAGTTTCACTAATTTGTTGTAAATATTATAAAAGTAGTAAAACAATAAGAGTTGAGTATATTATTGGTTTGTATATAAGAATTATTGCAGCATATTTAGAATATATAGACTGTGATACAAGAGTAATAATTGAGCTATCACAAGATATATGCACAAGTTTATGTATAAGTAATAATGAAATAAGCGAAATATATTTACAAATATTAAAACAAAGAGCATTTATTAATTCAATCTTGCTAACTCAGGAAGCTGGAAAATTTTTATTGAATAATGAAAAAATGCTCATTGAAAGTAGAAAAAAAGAATGGAGTGAAATAAATGAAAAAACCAGAAAAATTAAAAAAAGGAGATAAAGTTGCACTTGTTAGTTTATCATCAGGAATAGCTGGTGACGAAAAATTCAATCATAAATATGAACTCGGAAAAAAGAGAATTATTGAAGAATTTGGTTTAAAAATAATTGAAATGGAAAATTCTTTAAAAGGCAGCAAATATCTAAAAAATCACCCAGAAAAAAGAGCGAAGGACTTAATGGATGCATTTAAAGATGAAACCATAAAAGCTATTTTTTGCAATATAGGTGGTGATGATACAATTAGGTTATTACCATACATAGACTTCAATGTAATAAGCAATAACCCAAAGATTTTTATGGGGTATTCAGATGCTACCATAAATCATTTTATGATGAATAAAGCAGGTATTGTTTCGTATTATGGTCCAAGCGTAATGGCTGAATTCGGTGAAAACTGTAAAATGCATGATTATACAAAACAAAGTAGAAAATATGTATTAAACTATAAAGGAATAGTACTTGATTGGAATGATACATTAGATAAAATAGGGGCAGAGAATAATGATCTATTTAAACTAGAACTTAAAGAAGTAGATCATGAATGGCAAGATGATGTGGACGAAGAAAAAGAATTACGACAAATTGAAAAAGGAGCAACAAACGAATATATAAATGAAGCTGTTGATGACAAAATAAGT
>CAVGVM010000049.1:0-2002 GCA_963632645.1 Lachnospiraceae bacterium
CCAATAATATAGCTTAATCTTCAAACTTAAAATCTAAATAAATATAATCACTCATATCATAAGATAAATTATTCTCTATAGCCTGTTTACTAACACTAGAACAGCTAGAAATCCTAACACCATTACATAATGGATCAATATACCTAATCTTCGCACCATGATGAACATAATAAACACCTTCTGGTCTTTCCTTAGAAACCTTTACCTTCTTAGCATTTTTCCAAATATTATATATATCACTATACTTAGAGTTCTCAATAATACTTATTACTTCACTTTCTTTTAATCTATATAAATCATCCTTAGAAATCTTACCCACAAAACTTAATCTCTTTAAAATATCTGCAATAAGTTGCATTGAATATCTAGTCCTATTTTCCCTATAAATAACAGATAATTTACTCGTAACCTTAACAAATTCCTCTGCAACAGCCTTAGTCCTAAAACCAAGTTCAATTTCCTTAAATTCATTTTTTTGAATCTCTATATCATTATATATCCTCTCTATTTGATCTAATTTTAACGTTTTATAAGTAAACAAAGCATTAGATAAGGAATATTCAAGCCTATCAGAAGAAAGTTTTGGAGTATCATTATCAGCAACAGGATAAATATGATAATTATCAATCTCTGACACTTTTATATTGTCTCTTTCAAGTAACGACATTAACTCCTTACTACCTTTTATTATTTCCGTAGTCAAATCCTCAGTAGATTCTTGAATCATATAATCACCATTCAAAAAATCCACACAATGCTTAAAAGCCGGAGTCGCTATATCATGAAAAAGACCAGACAATGTTTGCTTCTTATCATGAGTAAAATGCCAAATAATTAAAGCAACCACTACAGAATGATCTAAACTAGAATAAAAAAATCGCTTTCAAATAAATCAGAATAAATAGTACCACACGTAACACTAATATATGCTTGCGATAACAATTCCTTAGTATCTATATACTCATTTAACCATTCAGGATAATCACTTTCCAAAACATTAAAATAATTTTTAACCTCTTTACTAAGATTATCATAATACTTACTCATTATATCTCTCCTTACAACTATCATATACAAACAAATTATACCACACCAAACATAAAAATTAAACAATATCAAAAAATAACACAAAAAAAGCATAATCACATTACGCTTTTTCATAAATATTTAATATAAAAGTTACCTACATAACTACACATCTATATTCTCATAAGGAATCATATGCTCAAACATATTCTTTACTTTTTGTTGAGACTTATATTTTGCAAGAACTTTCCTCTTTTCCATTAAAGTCTTATCATCAAGTTTATACTTATCTAACTTTTCTCTATCAATATGATCCATTTTTCTTTTCGTATAATACTTTCCAAAACAACTCAAATGTTTAGGTTTTTCTTTTTCTACCATATCATGTATCATTTTATGATGCATATGTCCATATTCCCCATCTTTATTATGTGTTACCACCATATTCCATTTCTTTAATTTTATTATTGTATCTAAATCATTTTCTATATTATTATAACTAAATCTCCATTTACTTCTTCTAGACAAAAACTTATCAGTATATCCCAAAGATATTAACTTATCATCTGTCATCTTCATAGCATTTTCAATTTCTTTTTCTCTTATTTTATTTCTACCACAAGTTACACACACCACTAAAAACTTATTCTTAGAAAGTTTATTAAATCCCCACAAAGTCTCATCATCAGGATGCGCCACAATCATCAAATTATCATAACCACGGTAATCATTAGGATTAAGTCTGCTAAGCATTTTCCTATTATTATGCAAATTTCCCCCCAATAAAAACAAAACAAAAATTACCATTACTATAACAAAAACAATTATTAATATCTTTTTAATCCTACTTTCCATAACTACCCCTCTATTCACTTACATAATCAGAATAATTCTTTATAAGTTTATCATAATTTTCTCTAGAAACCGTAACATTAATCTTAGAATCTCCAAGTTCATTATAATCTCTTTGTTGTTT
>CAVGVM010000050.1:0-10308 GCA_963632645.1 Lachnospiraceae bacterium
CAATATAAACTGGACAAATAAAAATAGTTCCTATAAAAATAAAATAGGGAACTATGAAAAAGATTTTTCTTGCAAAGAACTAGACTCAAAATTTAATCAAAGCAAAATAATTATGGGAGGAAACATAAACAAACTAACAAAACATGAAAAATTATATGATGGAATAATATATAACATAATACTAGGAAATTCTCCTAATTCTAAACTATTTCAAAATGTAAGAGAAAAACATTCTTTAGCTTATAGTATCTCCTCAAGTATAAATCGTCTAGAAGGAAGCTTCTTTATATATGCTGGTATCTCATATGACAATATAGAAAAAACTAAACAAGAAATATATAAACAAATTGAAGATATGAAACAAGGGAAATTCTTAAGGAAAGATGTAAAAGATGCTAAACAATCAATTTTAAGTGTTATGAAAGAAATAGATGAATATCCAGGATCAATGCTAGATCATTATATGAATTACTTATATTTTGGTAATGAAGAGTTAACAACTCAAAAAGAAGAAATAAAAAAAATAACTAAAGAAGATGTAGTAAGAGTAGCTAATAAAATAGATATAGATACAATATTTGTGTTAAAGGAGGAAACAAATGGAAAAAATAAAAGTAAATAATTTTGATGAATTCCTTTATCACGAACAATTAAGCTGCGGTTTAAATGTCTATATTTTCCCTCTTAAACATAAAAAAAACTACTCATGTATGTATATAACAAAATATGGAGGAAGAAATATAAATTTTAAATTAAATGATAAATTATATCAAACCCATACTGGAATAGCACATTTTCTAGAACATAAAATGTTTGAAAGAAAAGACGATCCCTTTAAATTCTATGGTAAATTTGGAACAGATGTAAATGCTTCAACATCATTAGATTACACAGGTTATTACTTTCTAGGAAATAATAGCTTCAATAAAGGATTAAAATATATGCTTAACTGGCTTAAAGAACTTCATATAACAGAAAAATCAGTAACAAAAGAACAAGGAATAATTCTAGAAGAAGCAAGTATGTACAAAGATAATCCAGATCGTGTACTTTACAACAAAGTAAGAGAAAATATCTTTGTAAATGACCCTAGTAAATACAAAGTAATAGGAACAGACGAAGACATAGTAGCAATCACTAAAGAAGAACTAGAACTATGTTTTAATACATTTTATAGTCCAAACAACATGTATCTTATTATGGCTGGAAATATGAATCCAGAAAAAACTATTAATACCATTAAAGAACAATTAAAAGACTTAAAGCCAAGTAATAACAAAATAGAAAAAATATATAATAAAGAACCAGACAACGTAGCAAAAGACTATGAAGAAATAAATATGAATATACAAACACCAAAAGTAACAGTAGCATACAAAGTAAATAAAGAGTATTTTAAAAACTTAAACCTTACAGATTTAGAATTAGATATTTATTTGCATAGTATCTTTGATATAGCTCTAGGAACAACTTCACTTATAAGAGAAAAATGGCTAAAAGATAATCTTTTCGTTAATAGTTTCTACAGAATATCAGAAATTGAAACTCATTATCTAATTGAATTATATGCAACAACCGAAAAACCAAAAGAATTAATCGATGAACTATTAAAATACATTACAGATTTAAAAATAGATGAAGAAAGCTTTGATAGAGAAAAAAAATTATGGATTGCTAGTGAAATAAAAGCAACAGATAGCCCTATGAGTGCTGTTTACTCGGTATTAGATGATATATTAGATTATGGAGAGTACATTCCTAATAAAATAGAAATAGTCAAAAAATTAGATTATAAAACACTAGTAAAAGTAAAAGAAAGTTTAAATTTCGATAATAGAATAATTATAAAAATATTGCCGAAAAGTAATTAAAATATAAAGATAAAATTTTAGAAGAAATAAAAAAAGTTAAAGAATGAGGTATGGGCTTTAGCACCGCAGCTAGTCCTTTAACTAAAAATAATATACCATAATTTGACTTGAATTCAAATTAAAACTATTTATGATAGCAAAAACAATTTTAATTATTTAATCAATTTACAATAAAAAAAGTTGGCTGACTTGTCGCCCGTAGCTCCCAACTCGAATAAGAGTTCAGCTATGATTGACGATTCAAGTAACCAACTTAAAAATAATATACCACAATCTAGTTCAAAATTCAAATCAAATGTATATTATCTGCTAAATATTTTATCCAAAAAATTCAAAACAATATATAGGAACTAAACAATAGTTCTTTTTCTTTAATATATACAAAAAACCAAAAAATTTCTAAATGCTAACTAAATTATCACATACAGCCTTTATAATATAAATCAGCGTTAACTTAACATCAATAAATATATTTTTTCGCTTATATTCTTGTAAAATACTAATTTTTTTGATATATTTTATATAGAGTAAGGAGAGGGTAAACATGAATATAAGCATGTTTCTAGTGTTCCCTGGAATACTAATAACAATCGGAGTATTCTTGCTAATTTTATCAATAATTATAGTAATAATTGCTTATAAAACAGCAGATAAACCACTAAAAAATTCTCTAGCAGCTTCAAATTATGATACTAATATCAAAGAAGAAGGCTATTACGATAATGGAAAACCAAAAATTATCCTAGAAGCAAATAGTATAAATAAAGAACCAGAAGAAGATAATCTAGATAAAACTAAAGTATTTAAATTTCCAGCCAGTCATAAAAATGTTCCAATAAGTGAAATAAATAATGATGTAAGTGCTAGAATAAATAAAATGGATGAAGAATTTGCAAAAGAAATAGATAATACATCAAACAAAGATGAATTAATAAAGATTCCACCAATTGATACACTAACAAAAGAAGAATCACTTGAAGAATTAGAACCCAAAGAATCAAATAAAGAAACTAAAGAAGACGATGATGATATTGAACTTTTATAGTTTCTTTTTTATGACTTATAATTTATTATTGAAAAATAACTAATATACAAATACAATAAATTTACTAAAAATACCAATTAAAAATAAAAAACACCAAATCTAATTAGTGTTTTCTATGTACTTTTCTATATACTTATAATAATTAGTATCTAACAACATACTAGAAGCATTAGTCTTATTAAAACTTTCAATTCTTTTATTATTAATATAT
The DNA here is from genome assembly GCA_963632645.1 of Lachnospiraceae bacterium. GTDB lineage: Bacteria > Bacillota_I > Bacilli_A > RF39 > UBA660 > UMGS1449. The sequence goes on from CAVGVM010000050.1 coordinate 3,128, forward strand.
TTTTTAGTAGTACTATCATCTAAATAAATAAACTTATTCTTCTTTTCATTATAATACCCCTTATCAGTTAAAAAACTCCTATCATTAAATATAACTATTCCTTCACTATTACTCATAATATCTTTACCAATAATAACTCTAGAATCATAAGTTAATCCAAACATATTAAGAAGAGTAGGGAGAATATCTATATTAGAAGCATACTTATCGATTTTTTCATGTTTTAAACTTGGATTATAAATAATAAGCCCAGATTTATATTTATCATATGGATTGTTAAGAATCTCTATTTCATTTAATTCTTCATCACTTAAACCATAAGGATAATGATCAGGAACAATTACAATAACTGTATCATCCATTAAATTATTTTTTTCTAAATTATTAAGTAAACTTTCCATACCCTTATCTAAATCAATAAGAGCACTCATATAAGCCTTAACATGAGTAGAATAATCTAAGCCATTAACTTCTTTTTTATGTTTCTTAGCCATATCATTAGAATCAAAATCATGAGATAAATGTGAACTTATACTCATATAATAAGTCATAAAATTCTTACTATTTTTATAATCATTAAACGTTTCCTTAAACATTTCTTCATCACTTTGAGGCCATAACTCGCAATTAATCTTTTTCTCTAAACCATTTCCACATCCCATATACTTATCAAAACCAAAATTAGGCATAACTATATCTCTATTATAAAAATTATATTTGCCATCATGATAAGCGTATGTTTTATAACCATTTCTTTTAAGCATTTTAGAATAAGTATAAGGATAAACATTCTTTTGAGAAGCAATGTAACTCCAAGTTCCTTCTTTAGGTAAGGTACCAGTTAAATTAGTATATTCTCCATCTGAAGTAGAAGCATAATATATAGGAGTATAAAAATTAGTAAACTCTAAACTATTATGTATCATTTTATATAGAGTAGGAGTAAGTTCTTTATCAATAGCTCTAAAATATAAAGATTCTGCAGTAACAAAAATAAGATTTTTATCTTTAAAAATGCCAGTATATTCATTCTTATTAGTAGGAACACTTTTCTTAAAATAACTATTCAACTTTTTAACTTTACTATTACTAGAATTTATCTCATTAAAATTAATATTAGTAACATTATACTCAGTATTATCCTTTTCCTTAAACACATATTTAGTATCATTTTCCTTTAAAATATCTACATCATAAGAATTATTATATCTATATAAATCAATTACCATTCCTCCGATTAAACCAAAATCCTTATTATTCTTAACCTCACTATTAGTTTTATTAAGTAAATTAGTTTTACAATAAATATCATCATTAACTTTAACATTAATAAATAATAATAAAAAGATAATCACAATACTTAAAATACTAGTAATTAATAAACACCAAAACCTTTTCTTATCAATATAATCATTAATTTTAACTATAGCAAAACTAGTAAAACCAAATAATCCCAGTATAATTAATATTCCCCAAATATGATCTAATATTTCTTTTATAATAGCACTCATAAATCCAAACACTTGTCCGCCATTCACCAAAGAATACACCGAGAAAAAACAATCATAGAAACTATAATGAATATACTGTGCAATAAAAAACACTGTAATAATTCCAAGTATCAAAATCTTTATTAATTTATTAATTTTATCATTTTTAAAACAAGAAATCAAACATAAAAAACTTGCTATAAAAATACTTTCTAAAATATCAAATAATATAAATATAAAAGATATACTATTATATATAAGCAAAGAAAAAACAATTCCTAAAAGAAACAAAAAACCAAATATCACTAAAAAACTCTTAAATCTTTTCATATCCAAACTCCTTTAATATTTAAATTTATCAAGCTTTTCTTTAACTTGTTTTAAAGCTATTTCATACTTAGAAGTATCTTTAGGCACATAATATCTTTCATCTTTTATATTATCAGGCAAATACTGTTGTTTTACAATAGAACCTTTATAATTATGAGGATATTTATAGCCAATATAAGGACTTTTCAAATGCTTAGGAATCTCTCCAACATTCTTAGTTTCTAAATCATTAATAGCTTTAGCAATAGCAAGATATGCAGTATTACTTTTAGGAGAAAGAGCCATTTCAATAACAATATTAGACAAAATAATTCTAGCCTCAGGTAGTCCCACTCTTTCACTAGCATTAATAGCACTATCAAGTTTAGGCCCTAAACTAGGATTAGCAAGGCCAATGTCTTCATAACAAATAACAGAAAGTCTTCGGTAAATACTATCAAGATCCTCAGCAAGTAAAAGTCTAGCCAAATAGTGAAGAGCAGCATCAACATCAGACCCTCTAATAGACTTTTGTAGTCCACTTAACACATCATAATGTCCATCTTCATTCTTATCATGAAAAAAATTAGGTTTATTACAAACACTTTTAACTATTTCTATATCAACTTTATGCTTATCATTAAAATAATAAGAAACCTCAAGTAAATTAAGAGCAAAACGTAAATCTCCTCCAGAAATACTAGCAATATATTTTAAAGTCTCATCATCAATAATTATATCTTTAATTTCATCACATGAAGTAGCACGTTTAAGCCCCATATAAATATCATTATTTGTCAAAGATTCAAGTTTAAAAATTTGACATCTACTCCTAATAGCAGGATTTATTTTATGATACGGATTAGAAGTTGTCATCCCAATAAGCGTAAGCAAACCACTTTCTAAACAAGGAAGTAACAGATCTTGTTTATCCTTATTCATTCTATGAATTTCATCCATTACTAAAACCATACCATCTAACATCTTAGCCTCTTCAATAACTCTAGATAAGTCTTGTTTATTATTTAAAGTAGCATTTAAAAAACGATAATTACACTTTAAATCATTTACTATAGCCGTAGCAATCGAAGTCTTTCCAGTTCCAGGATTACCATATAAAATCATTGAAAATATCTTCTTATTTTTAATCATATTAGTAAGAATTTTATTATCTCCAATTAAATGAGTTTGACCTACAATATCTGATAAACTCTTTGGTTTCAAAATAAGTGCAAGTGGTTTCTCCATAACTACATCTCCTCGTATAAATATTTTATCAAAAATAAACAAAAATTAAAAGAATAAAAGCAAATTACACAATTGGCAAATTAAAATTTAAAGAAAGAAAGAAAAAGATAATACGCAAAGAAAAAATAATAAACAAAGAAATGAATGTAAAACAATAACAAAAACTAAACAGCCAATAAAAAGATAAAAAATAAAGACAAATAGCAACAAAATCTAGGAAAAAATAATTTTATTAAAGGAAAATGTTTATATTCCAAAGAATTTTTGATATAATTAATATGAGGTAGAATTATGGAAATAACAGAGTATCTAAACTATATTAAGTATGAAAGAAAATTATCTAAAGAAACTGTAAAAAATTATGAATACGACTTAAATAAATTTATTTCTTATTTAAAAGAAAATCATATCAATAATTTTAATGAAGTAACTGTAGATAACATAGAAAACTATCTAAAATTTATTAGTAATCTTAATTCTAGATCCATTTCAAGAAATATTACTTCCATAAATAATTTATTTATTTTTCTCTTAAAGGAAAAACAAGTAAAGAAAAATCCTTGTGAATTTATAGATAGACCAAAAATAAAAAAAAGTCTACCAGATACACTAAGTGTAGAAGAAGTATCAAATCTCTTAGATATTCCCTTAAAAACAAAATATGATTACAGAAATAAAGCTATGTTAGAATTAATGTATGGAAGTGGTCTAAGAGTTTCAGAACTTATTTCCTTAACAATGAGAGATATTGACTCTGAAAATGATATAGTAAGATGCTTAGGAAAAGGTTCAAAAGAAAGAATAGTTCCCATTAACGATTATTCTATGTATTATTTAAAATTATATATTGATAAAAGAAACTTATTCTTGATAAATGGTGTTAATGATTATCTATTCTTAAACAGCCACGGAAAACAAATGACTAGACAAGGTTTTTTCAAAAATTTAAAAAAAGTTCTACTAGAAAAAGGGATAAAAAAAAATGTAACACCACACACTTTAAGACATTCATTTGCAACTCATATGTTAAGTGGTGGAGCAGATCTTAGAAGCATTCAAATACTTTTAGGACATAGTGATATTAGTACTACTAAAATATATACACATATAAGTAAAGAAAAAGTAAAACAAGATTATGAAAAATTTCATCCACGTAGTAAGAAGGAGAGATAAAAATGAAATTTAAAAGAGTTTTTTTAATAGTTTGTGATTCACTAGGAGTAGGGGAAGCACTAGATGCTTCTAATTATGGAGACGAAGGAGCATGTACCCTAGGACATATAAATGAGACTAATCATCTATTTATACCAAATTTAAAAAAATTAGGATTTCTTAACACTATTAATATGAGTGCTAACGATGAAACTGAAGGATACTATACTATAGCAAGACCAACTAACAAAGGAAAAGATACATTATGTGGTCATTATGAAATAATGGGAGTTCGTTGTAGTTATGCTTTTCCAACTTTTCCTAATGGATTTCCTAGTGAACTAATTGAAGAACTAGAACGATTAACTGGCCGTAAAGTAATTGGAAATGTAAGTGCCAGTGGTACTGAAATAATCAAAGAACTGGGAGAAAGGCAAATGGAAACAGGAGAATTAATTGTCTATACTTCTGGAGATTCTGTATTACAAATCGCAGCACATGAAAGCATTATTCCACTTCAAGAATTATACGAAATATGTGAAATAGCACGAAAAATAACTAGTTCAAAAGATGAATGGAGAGTTGATCGTATCATTGCAAGACCATATAAAGGAAAAAATAAAAATGATTTTGTAAGAACTAGTAATCGTAAAGATTTTACTATGGATCCACCATCAAAATCAGTATTAGAAAAATTAGAAGAAAAAAAATTAAGTGTTATATCAATAGGAAAAATCTACGATATATTTAATGGAAAAGGTATTACTAAAAAAATAAGATCTGCTAATAACAAAGACGGAGTAGACAAATTACTTGACATTATGGATAAAAAATTTAATGGTATATGCTTTGCTAATTTAAATGACTTTGATACACTATATGGTCATAGAAGAGACCCAGAAGGTTATGCTAGAGCAATCGAAGAATTAGATGTTGAAATTCCTATGATTCTAAATAAATTAAATAATGATGATTTACTAATAATAACCGCTGATCATGGAAATGATCCAACATTCAAAGGAACTGACCACACAAGAGAAAATACTCCAGTATTAATCTACAGTAGAATATTCAAAGAACCAAAAATGTTACCTATCATGAATACCTTTGCCGACATTGGAGCAACTATCGCAGACAATTTTGATGTTGACAAACCAATGATTGGTACAAGTTATTTAGATAAATTAAAATAAAGAAAGAGGGAGTTATATGAATGAGAAAAATACTAAACAACAAAGTGTTCCAGAAACAAATAAAGATAAAAAATCAATAAGATTTGTAATAATCGCAGGTATTATACTAATACTAATTGCTGTAATTGCACTTGTCTTTAAAAACGATGACAATCATATCCTAAAAAGCGAATATAGTATGCATGAAGTAGGGTATATAGATGATATAGCAGTAACATTAGTTAATGCTACATATATTAATAATGATACAGGTATTGAAGTAACCTTTGAATTAACTAATAAACGAGATAACACCATTACTATAACTCCAGATGACTATTTTGTATTTTACGATATAAATAAAGTTCAAATACCAAACAAGTATACTAACGATAAAAACATTATAAAAAAAGATGAAACAATAACATATAAATTACAATACGACGTAACAAAAAAGGAACTGTATGAAATATATTTCTATTCTCAAGTTGTAGAAAACAATATTAAATTCAGTTTCAAATCAAGCGATATTAGTACTAATGTTTTGGACGAAGCAAATGTAAATGATAATGAAGAACAATCAATAGAAGAATAAAAAATTAAAACAAGGACTTAATAATTGTTAATAAAGTACCTTGTTTTTTTGTTTGTGATAACATTTACATATATTTACAATATGTATGCACATTTTACTATACTTTACACATGATGAATTAGACTCATATATGTATTGCGAAGTATCAAATGATTTTTTTGAAAAATTAGAACATGGTTGCTATAATGATACACTTACAATAATAGGGGGAATCTGTTTAGTTTTTTTAATAGCAAGAATAATTGTATGGTTTCTTAGTAAAATTTCAGAATAGATATTGACTTTTTAAACAATTTTATGTATATTTTAGATGGAGTTGTTAAGATTAGGAAATTACACAAGTTAACATAATATCAATTGAAAAAACTTTGATTGTGTTAGATGTGGTATTACTCCTTTATTAAACCGACCTTTCATAACTTTCAATTTTAAAAATTGGAGGTTTTTTTAATGGATAAAAATGTATTTAGTGAAGATGTAACCATAATAAGTGTTATTCCTTTAGATTTTATTACTAAGGAAGGTGATAAAATTTGTGGTTATACTGTACATTATTTTAGAGATTTAACAGAAAATGAAAAAGAAAGAACTATAGGAAAAAAATGTGAAAAAATATATTTATCAAAGGATAGTTTAGATGATTTAGATAGATATAAAAATCAAATTTATCCTAGAAAGGCTAAAATAGAATTTAAGTTTATGTCATTAAATGAAAAACCTAAGCCTATAAAAGTAGTTCTTTAGTTTTTAGTGGGGGTGTGGTTGAATAATGAGATTATTAGGTAAGAGGTTTTTATTCGGTCCTAGTTTAAATTCTTTAGTAAAAGAACATAATAAAAATTATTGTACTAAAGTAAAAAGAGAAGATTTTTATGATAAATTTTTTACCAATAAAGAAATGCGTGTTTTAAATCCGGTTTATATGACGGTTTATAAAAATCAAAAAGGTAAACAATATGTTTTATTTACAAAACATTTACCTAGTCCAGGCGGTGGTTTTTATAATAATATGGAAAGTTTGATTGGTGCAAAAACCGGTTATAATACTGAAGTCGTTTCATGTGAAAAATGTTATATAATTGGTTAAAATAAGTTTTGGTCGGTCTTACTTATTTATTGGGGGCTTAACCTTTCATATAAAATAAATTTGAAAGGAGGCTAATTATGCAAGTACTTACTGCTATGAGTTTAGATACTTATTTAACTACTATAGGT
>CAVGVM010000051.1:0-3098 GCA_963632645.1 Lachnospiraceae bacterium
ATATAAGGCATTTTAGGAAGTTTTTCATCATCTGGAAGTTTAGCATTTTTTTCTTCGACCATTTTATTGTATCCAGAAATATTTTTTGTTTTTGATTCTTCGAAGACATCATATCATCTTTCCATTTCTGATACCGCTCTTTTTAAAGCGTTTGAGGCTTTTCTAGGGTCTGTTACTACTGGCGTAAGTAAATGTGGCACGCCATTATAGATTGATAATTCTACTTTTTTAGGGTCAACAAGTACTAGTTTTACTTCATCAGGTCTTGCTTTCATTAAAATTGATACGATAATATCATTGATACAAACAGATTTACCTGATCCTGTTGCCCCTGCTACTAATAAGTGAGGAGTTCTATCTATTTCGCACCATTTTACTTTACCCATAATATCTTTTCCTAAGGCTACAGCAAGTACTGATGCATGAGTTTGTTTTGGCATTGCTTCTAAGGTTTCTCTTAAAGTTACCATTTGTGCTGAATCATTTGGCATTTCGATACCTACTGTACTTTTTCCTGGTATTGGTGCTTGAATTCTAATATCTTTTTTAGCAAGAGCAAGTGATATTTCTTTATTTATAGTAAGAAGTTTAGAAACTCTGGTGCCTGATGATAAAGATATTTCATATTGTGTAACTGTTGGGCCAATATTGACTTCTACTACTTTACCAGAAATTCCAAAGTCTTTAAGAACTTGTTCTAGAGTTGCAATATTTTTTTCTATAAGAGCATGATCTGTTCCCTTTTTGTTTTTCTTATTATCATTTAGATTAAGTAAATCAAGAGATGGTAAAATATAACTTTTATTAATATTATTTGTTTTTTGTGTTGTTTCAGTAGTTGTAGGCTTTTCTGGGACTTTAGTTAGTTCTTTTATATCATGAACTACTAGTTTATCTTTATTTTCTTCTTCGTCGTTATGATCAACAATTTTGAATTTAGACTTAGAATTATCTACTTTTTCTTCTTTTGGTTCTTTGTCTTGTTTGTGATGTTTGTGTTTTAAGTTTTCTGCAGTTTCTTTTCCTTTATTAAGAATGTCTTTGATTGATAATCCAGTAAAGATCATAAATCCAGAAATCATAAGAATTGGTATAACAACTTTGGTACCTTGGGCTTCGAATAGAAAGTAGAAAAGTGATGCAAATATTGCTCCGAGAAGACCTCCACCAGTATTAGCAAGTGCTTCATTAAATATACCAACTTGAACACTTTTACTCATTATTTTGTCAATACCTAACATTATATAATCAATAGTTTCCGAGAATATTTTATCTGTTTTCATATTATCTAGAACATAATTTTGATGCATTAAGACTACTAATCCTATTACAAATAAATAGACTCCGATCATTTTTGAAGAAAGAAGGTTTATTCCTTTTCTATTGATAATTATATAACCTCCGACTATTAAAACTGTTACTAGTAAAAAGAAATATAAGTTTCCTACAAGAAAAAGTGCAAATGATGCTATTCCTCTTCCTATCGGACCATACTTACCTATTCCTAAGATTGCTATTAGAATTAATAAAATTCCATATAATTCAACTAAATATGTTGGTTTTTCTTTTTTTGTATTTTTTCTTTGTTTCTTCTTTGCCATTAGTGTGCCTCCTACTCTAAAGATATTATAACATGTTTCTTTAAAAAGTTACATTGTTTTTGGTGTTAGTTTACAGAAAAAAAACATGAGATTAATCCCATGTATCATAATCATACTCAAATAGTTTTTTCTCAAAATGAGTTATATCTTTTGCATCTTTTCCAGAGTATTCTGCAGTGAATTTCCATGTTTTATCAGTAGTAAGTTCGTCTAAGTAAGCATAGGCTACTCCAATAATGTTATTGTTTTTATCGTATAAGTTATATTCAAGCTCTATTCCTTCGATATCATCTTCACTAATATTTTTTACGTAACCATTTATGAAATAGGTATTTGTCTTAGAGTCATAATGACCTTCAACTGGATTACTGATACTTAAACTATTATCTGCTGGTATTGTATTTGCTACTCCATATACCATAAAAGTTAAAAATAAGATTGTCGGCATACAGACAAGAACTGATAGTCCTACTATAACTAATACAGCCCATTTTGGTAATTTTCCATTTTTCTTTTTTGTTTTATTTTTCATTTTATTCCTCCTTTTTATTTAAAAATTCTAATAAACTTATTGCTACGTCCATAGGAATTATTTTACTTAGATTTTCTAGAGATTCGTTTTTTATTTTAGAAAGTGATTGATATTTTTTTAGAAGTTCTTTTCTTCGTTTTTCTCCAATTCCTGGAACATCTTCTAGAATACTTTGAAGCATTCCTTTATTTTTTATGTTTCGGTGATATGTTATTGCAAATCTATGTACTTCTTCTTGCATTTTATATAGGTAAACAAACAAATTTTTATTAGGAATATCTATTTCTTGTAGATTAGATAAAACTAGTTTAGATGTTCTGTGGCTTTTATCTTTTTTAAGTCCTATTATTGGAATATTAAGTTTTAGACTATTTACAACTTCTAAAGTAGCATTTATTTGAAGCGATCCTCCATCTACTATTATTAAATCTGGAAGTTCTGTTTTTTCCATAAGGGCTTTTTGATATCTTCTATAGATTACCTCTTTCATAGCAGTTAAATCATCTTTAGTATGAGAATCTATTTTGTATTTTCGGTATTCATTTCTATCTGGTAGGAAATCTCTAAATACAACCATAGCTCCAACATAATAAGTTCCAAAAAGATGAGAATTATCGAACAGTTCTATTCTTTCAAGTTTTTCTAAACCTAGTATTTGTTTTAAATTATCTATACTTTCATATCTTATTATATCATCTTTTAATGTTTTTTCAATCTTTTCTTTTGAAGATATTTCAGCATTTACGTTTGACATATTAAGTATTTTTTTAATATCTCCTTTGATAGGAATAGAAACCTCTGTATTTAATATTTTTTCTATATCAGTAACGCCATTTATGTCATTAACAATAATTTTTTTTGGTAAAGAACATTTGTCATAAAAGTCTATTATGTATCTAATATAAGCATCGTCTAAATCTACATAATCATTTATTATTTTATTTACCTTTCCTATTACTACACCT
>CAVGVM010000052.1:0-2884 GCA_963632645.1 Lachnospiraceae bacterium
ATAAAGTTATTCTTTATTTGTTATTTATGTAAAATCATACTAAAGGTTGCATTTACCTTTGAATTTGAGCAGTTTACAAAAAAAAAAAGAAAACCAAAGTTTTCAAAATAGATAACTCCACTCAGGCTTTCCCCCTTTATTATTCTATATTAAGTATATATTAGACAAATAAATATGTAAATACTTTATATAGAATTTTACAACAAGTTTACAAAAAAAGAAAAAGCAAAAACTTATTCCCTAGATCCAGGATTATTTTCTATAGTATTTCCTGATTCACCAGAACCTCCTCCAGTATTATTTCCAGAATCTCCGCTTCCAGAACCACCAGATCCTCCACCAGCATTCTTATCATCACCATCAGTACTAGGTTTAGTATTAATATCAGCATTTTTCTTACTACTATCAGTAACTGGTTTCTTAGTACTTATAGAACTACTGCTCTTACTAGAACTACTAGATTTATTACTACTAGACGTACTACTCTTAGAAGTATTACTCTTCTTTACACTACTAGAATTACTCTTTTTCTTAGAAGAACTACTATAAGAATAACTACTAGAACTAGACTTAGAAACTTGTGATTTAGAAACAGAATGAACATCACTAGCATCCTTTCCATAAGAAGACTCAAGCTTTTCACCACTAGCAACCTTACTAATCTTTTCCTTAGCTTCTGTAATAGAATCCTCATTTGGAACCATAACATATAACTCTTGGAAATTATAAGTATAAGTATAATCATAACTACCAGTACCAGTCAAACTATTAGAAGTAATAGTCCAACTAGCATTATCCCTAAGTTGCATCTTAGCCAAACTAGTCATTGATTTCATAGGCATATCAGTAATCATACTATCTTGTAAAGAATTAAGTAAACTATTATACTTAGTTATTATACTAGAACTAGTACATTTTCTAAATATAGCTTCAATTAAAGCTTGTTGATTCTTACCTCTTTGATTATCACCATCTGTAAAAGTATGTCTTTCCCTAGCAAAAGCCAAAGCAGCTTTTCCCTCAACATGATTATAACCCTTAGTAAAATTATAACCATTCCAACTTTGAAAATCATACTCAGAATAAACATCAACACCACCCAAAGCATCAACAATATTCTCTAAACTACTAAAATTAACTTTAAAATAATAATCAAGTTTAATTCCTAAAAGGTCCTCTAAAGTCTTAATAGAAGTATCAACACCATAAGTACCAGCATGAGTAAGCTTATCCTTATAACCAGTAGTATCATGTAATTGAACATAATAATCTCTAGGAATATTAGTCATAAGTATTTGTTTAGTCTTAGGATTAATAGTAAGAATCATATTAACATCACTTCTAGATATTTCAGATACTTTACCATATTCATCCATACCACTTATATAAACATTAAACACATCTTTAGTAACATCAATTCCCTTAGAATCAACCTTTACCCTAACCTTAAAAGTATAAATAACCTTAGTCTTATCACCAAAATTGCTAAGTACACTAGTATCACCAGTACTATTATTACTACTATCACTACTATTATCTTCAGTAGTAACAGCACCACCTCCACCAGCATTTTCTAACTTAATCTTTTGTGAATTCTCAAGCAAAATAGCATCAGTCTCATCATTAATTAAAGCCTTTCCTAAACCATCTAAATTACCATAACTATCGCTCTTAGCCTTAACAACAGTATCAAGTTTTTCAAGAGCCTTCTTAGTAGCACTACTATTATCATTGTAATAGCCAAAATTCTTACTAGCAATATCCTCTATCTTCTCAGCATTACTATCACTCTTAACCAAAACATGATAAGTATAAGTCTTATAATCCTGACTCATATCATCAAGAACACCAAATGTCTTAAAAATAAAGAATGACCCAATCAAAAAGATAATAGAAAAAAGCAAAGCAAACACAGTACAAACCCTTTTAGGCTTCTGTTTAACTCTTTTTCTAAACAGAAAGAAATCAAGTACTAAATTAACAAATAATAAAACTCCCCCCAACGCTAATAAATACTTCATAGGTAAAATATTAATATAAAGCACTATTCCAAGCAATATAAGTGATGATATTAAAAGCAAAATACCAACAATCTTATACCCATCAATTTTCTTCTTCTTATCCTTATTTTTTCTCATAATCTACTCCTTTTACTAAATAAAATAATTTTAGCATACATATCAAATAAATAACTCCTCCTACAAAGCCACCAACAACATCCGTAGGATAATGTACTCCTAAGTACACTCTACTAACACCTATACCAAATATAACAAGTGATAAACAACTAATAAATAAAATCTTAACCCTACAAGACAAATTACTCTTATACACAAAATATATCAAAAGACCATAAAAAGCCGTTGCAATAAAAGTATGACTACTAGGAAAAGAATAACCCCTCTCAGAAACAATCATATCCAAAGGCCTATCTCTATGAAATATTGGTTTAAGAACAAAATTACTAAAAAGCGATGCAATAACCAAATTAGTAACAATCATAACTCTCTTACCATTATTTCTAACAAATATAATTAATAACACACAACATAAAGATAAAAATATTCCACTTCCCAAAAAAGTTAAAATCTTATAAAAACTAATCCCTCCATCAGTTACATTCCTAATAACACCATTTACCATATTATCAAAACCAAAATCATTAACATTAGCCAAATAACATACAAACATAAAAAGTATTATCAAAAATATAAGCATAAAATACTTCTTATTCATAACCCCTCCACAAACATTATAACACTTTTAACAAATATAATCTAATTTTCACAAAGTTTTCATAAACTTTACAGTTAACTATAATTAGTTTTCCTAACATCATAAACAATATCATTAGTTCCTTTTAATTGATAAATATAATCATTAT
>CAVGVM010000053.1:0-27139 GCA_963632645.1 Lachnospiraceae bacterium
TCAAAATATGGAACATGTTCTGGTGGTAGTTGTGTAGAGATTGGAATAAATAATAACTCTAATTATTTGACTGGATGTGGTTCTACTGCTGGAAGTTCATCAAGTACTACATGTAATAGTTATAATACAAGTAATGGAATGCTAGCCTCTACAACTGGAAATATATATGGCGTGTACGATATGAGTGGTGGAGCAAATGATTATACTATGGGGAATGTGGTATATACTGATGCAAAATCATTTATTTCTGGATACGATGAATCTTATAATTCAGGATATAGTGGGCTTTTATATAATTCTGGTAGTTTTTCATCGTATAGTGGTATTTCTTATCCTGATGCTAAATATTTTGATAAGTATAATTATGGTGTTAGTGAATTATCTAGGTCAAGGAGCAAATTGGGTGATGGTATAAAAGAATTTTATATTGAAAATGATTATGGTTGGTATGGCAATTTTTCTCGTGTTGCTAATTCTGGTTATTCTTGGTTTGTTAGATCTGGTTATTATGGCGATGGTGATTATGCTGGTGTGTTTTTTTCATATGATGCTAATGGTCGTGTGTATGTACATTATTCCACTCGTCTTATAATATCTCCATAAAAAAAGTTACTCTAGTAATTAAGAGTAATTTTTTTGTTGTTTGTTTTAATTAGATTGTCTTCTTTGAGGTTTTTTAGTTCTCTTTGCATGGCACTTCTGTCTATACCTAGATAATCTGCTAGATCGGTATATGTTAATGGTATTGTGAATGTTTTTGATAGTCTTTTTTTTGACATGATATCAAAGTATGCTAGGAGTTTTTCTCTTATTGTTCTTTTTGCTAATATTTCTATTCTTTCGTTGGTGTTTACTATTTTTTCTGAGAGAATGTTTAGGGTGTTTTCTACTAGTTTACTATGATATTGACAGGCTTTTTTACATCTTTTTGTGATATGGTAATAGTCTATGAATAATATTTCTGTTTCTTCGTTTGCTTTTATACTTAGTTCATCTGTGTTATAACTTGAGAATACTTCACCGAATATATCGTTTTCTGTTAGGGTTTCTATGATTGTTCTGTTACCATTGTAATCGTTTCTTATTAGTTCTGCGGTTCCTTTTGTTATTATTCCTATGGTACTGGTGTTTCCTATGTAGTTCATGATTATTGAATCTTTTTTGAAGGTTCTTTTTTTTGCTTCGAAGCATTTTAACATTTTGTTAATATCTTCTTGGTTTATGTTTTGAAATATTTTTGTTTTTGTCATTTTTTTCCTCCTTGTGTAAATTGTTTTGTTCTATTTTTATTATATTTTATTTTTGTTGCAAATGCAACAATGTGTTTTTGTTTTTTGTGTTAGAATTAGGGTGTAATAAAACTAGAGAGGAGTAAATGATATGAAAGTAATTAAACGTGATGGTCGTGCTGTAGATTTTGATAGAGAAAAGATTAAAATTGCTATTGCTAAGGCTAATCAAGATGTTAGTGAGGAGGAGAGAGTTAGTGATAGGCAAATTTTAAATATTATAAAGTATATTGAGGGGTTAAATAAGAAGAGAATTTTGGTTGAGGATATTCAAGATATTATTGAAAAGAAGCTTATGGATATAAAGAAGTTTGATCTTGCTAAGGCTTATATTATATATCGTTATAATAGGGCTCTTGTTAGGAAGAGTAATACTACTGATGAGTCTATTCTTAGTTTGATTAAGAATGAAAATAAGGAGCTTAATGAGGAGAATTCTAATAAGAATCCTACTGTGGCTTCTACTCAAAGGGATTATATTGCTGGAGAGGTTTCTCGTGATCTTACTAAGAGAATTCTTCTTCCTGAGAAGATTAGTAAGGCTCATGAGGAGGGTGTTTTTCATTTTCATGATGCTGATTATTTTGTTCAACCAATATTTAATTGTTGTCTTATAAATATAGGTGATATGCTTGATAATGGTACTGTTATGAATGGTAAGATGATTGAGACTCCTAAGAGTTTTCAAGTTGCTTGTACTGTTATGACACAAATTATTGCTGCGGTTGCTAGTAATCAATATGGTGGTCAGTCTGTTGATGTTAGTCATCTTGGTAAGTATTTGAGGTATAGTCGTGAAAAGTTTAGAAAGAAACTTGCCTCTAAGCATAAGGATAAGTTATCTAAGGAAGAAATAGATACTTTGGTTGATGAGAGATTAAGGGAGGAACTTGCTGCAGGGGTTCAAACTATACAATATCAAATTAATACTTTAATGACTACTAATGGTCAAACTCCTTTTGTTACTTTGTTCTTGTATTTAAGAGAAGATGATCCTTATATTGAAGAGAATGCTATGATTATTGAGGAAATTCTTAATCAAAGATTAAAGGGTATTAAGAATGAAAAGGGTGTTTATGTTACTCCGGCTTTTCCTAAACTTATTTATGTTTTAGATGAACATAATATTTTAAAGGGTGGTAAGTATGATTATTTAACTAAGCTTGCTGTTAAGTGTTCTGCTAAGAGAATGTATCCTGATTATATTTCTGCTAAGAAGATGAAGGAAAATTGTGAGGGTAATGTTTATAGTCCTATGGGATGTCGTAGTTTTCTTGCTCCTTGGAAGGATAAAGATGGTAATTATAAGTTTGAGGGTAGATTTAATCAAGGTGTTGTTAGTATTAATTTGCCACAAATTGGTATTTTGAGTGAGGGGGATGAGGATAAGTTTTTTGAAATTCTTGATGAAAGACTTGATCTTTGTTTTGAGGCTATTATGTGTCGTCATTATGCTCTTCTTGGAACTTATTCTGATACTAGTCCTATTCATTTTCAACATGGTGCTATTGCTAGACTTAAAAAGGGTGAAAAGATTGATAAGCTTTTAAAGAATGGTTATTCTTCTATTTCTCTTGGTTATATTGGTATTTATGAGACTACTAAACTTGTTAAGGGTGTTAGTCATACTGATCCTGTTGGTGAGGAGTTTGCTCTTAAGCTTATGAATAAACTTAGAAGTACTACTGATAAGTGGAAAGAGGAAACTGGTATTGGTTTTGCTTTATATGGTACTCCAGCTGAGAGTTTGTGTTATAGATTTGCTCGTATTGATAAGGAAAGGTTTGGTACTATTAAGGATGTAACTGATAAAGGTTATTATACTAATTCTTATCATGTTGATGTTAGGGAAAAGATTGATGCATTTGATAAACTTGCTTTTGAGAGTAAGTTTCAAAAAATATCTAGTGGTGGTGCTATTAGTTATGTTGAGATTCCTAATATGAGACATAATTTGAAGGCTCTTGAGGAACTTGTTAAGTTTATATATGATAATATTCAATATGCTGAGTTTAATACTAAGAGTGATTATTGTCATGAATGTGGTTTTGATGGAGAGATAATAATTAATAAAGATTTGGAATGGGAATGTCCTAATTGTGGTAATAAGGATAAAAACAAGATGAATGTTACTCGTAGAACTTGTGGTTATCTTGGTGAGAATTTTTGGAATGAAGGTAAAACTAAGGAAATTTCTCAAAGAGTTTTACATTTGTAGGTGATATTATGAAGTATGCGACTATAAAGAAATATGATGTTGCTAATGGACCTGGTGTTAGGGTTTCTATATTTGTTAGTGGTTGTAATCATCATTGTAAGGGTTGTTTTAATGAAGAGGCTTGGGATTTTAATTATGGAACTGAGTTTACGGATGAGACTATTTCTACTATTATAGATGCTATGAAACCTGATTATATTAGTGGTCTTTCAATTTTAGGAGGTGAGCCTTTTGAACATGTTAATCAAGTTGGATTATTAAGGCTTGTTAAATGTGTTAAGGAGGTGTATCCTTATAAAGATATATGGGCTTATTCTGGATTTTTATTTGATCGTGATATAGTTGGTAAGCAATCTAAGATTTTTCCTGAGACTAGTGAACTTCTTAAATATATTGATGTGTTAGTTGATGGTAAGTTTGTTGAAGATAAGAAGAATCCTAATTTGTATTTTAGGGGTTCTTCTAATCAAAGAATTATTGATGTTAAGGAAAGTTTAGAATTTGGTGAGGTTAGTGAAATTATTATGGAAAAGGAGAAAGTTTTATGTTAGAAGGTAAAGTAAATATTAAGAAATTGGATAAAAGAGCTAAGATTCCTACTTATGGTACAGAGTTTTCTGGTGGAGCTGATTTATATGCTGTTTTAGATGAAGATGTTGTTATAAAGTCTGGTTGTACAGTTTTTGTTAAAACTGGTCTTGCTATGGAGATACCTTATGGTTATGTTGGACTTATATATGCTAGAAGTGGTCTTGCTTGTAAGAAAGGGCTTGCTCCTGCTAATAAGGTTGGGGTTGTTGATGCGGATTATCGTGGTGAAGTAATGGTTGCACTTCATAATCATTCTTTGGAAGATATTACTATTGGTAATGGTGAGAGAATTGCTCAACTTGTTATAACTCCATATTTTAGAGCAGATTTTGAGGTTGTTACAGAACTTGAGGGCACAGTTCGTGGTACTGGAGGATTTGGTTCTACTGGGGTGAAGTAATGATTTTTCGTAAGATGAAAGTCTCTGAGATAGATGTTGTTAGAAAGATATATTTTGAGTCTTTTGAAACTAGGGTGGTTGGTAGTTTAGAGTATACTGCTGATAATATATATGTTGTTGTTAATGATGATGATATTGTTGGTATGTGTATGGTTAATTATATTGATCATATTTTTTCAGGAGTTCGTACTTTATATCTTAATGATGTTTGTGTTGCTAAGGATTTTAGGAGACATGGTGTTGCTACTTTTATGCTTGATGAGGTTACTAAAATGGCTATTAGTAATGGGGTTAATTATATTATGCTTACTTCTAGCAAGAAGAGAAGTGGTGCGATTGGTTTATATAATAAAAGTGGTTTTTATAGATATGATACTAATGTTTTTAGAAAAGAGTTAGGTAAGTAATATGGATTTTTATGATAAGCTTATTAATGTTAGAGGACTTGATATTTCTTCACAGATTGAAAAGTCTTTGGAGTATGCTAGTGATTATTATGAGAATTTGACTCATGATAGGACTTGCTTTATTTATACTAGTCTTGTGTATGATAAACTTAAGTCTTTAGGGGTTAGTTCTTGTCTTGTTAATACTAATGATTTAGGTTTAGATTATTTACATTATTTTGTGCTTGTTCCTTATGGTAAAGATAAATATTATTTGGTTGATCCTACTTATTCTCAGTTTGGTTTTTCAGATAATACTATTTATGATTTGCTTGAAAATGGTTATGTTTCTTTGAATGATGATATATGGAATAAGTATATGAGTAGTATTTTTAAGAATTGTGATATTACTATTGATGAGACTTTTAATCATATAAAAAAATGAGTTTTTTGGGTTAAACTTTGTTTCTTTTAGGGAATTTGTTTAATTCATTTTAACTCATTTTTTTGTTATTTTATTCTTGGTTTTAGTTCGTTGTTTGCATATTTTTGAATGGCTAGATGAAATACTTTTCTACTTATGGGGATGCTTTTTTCTTTTAGTGTTTCTAATATTGCTAGTTTTTCTTGTGGTGTTATTTCTGTTCCTGTGTTTTCTATGTATCTTCCTTCTTCATCTATTTCTGGTTTAACTATTACTTTTTCGTTTATGAGAAATTTTATATCACGAGATGTACATTCTTTTGCAAGTTTGTTTTTTGATATAAATACTTCTAGGAGTCTGTATTCTTTTTGTGTTATTTTATTTTGTTTTAATAATTTTTGTGCTAGTTCTTGGAATTCTGCAAGATTGGTAGTTGTTATTAGGTAATAGTCTAATAGATTGAAGTTGTTGTTGTCATTTTTTAGAGTTTCTATTATTAATGGTATGTTTGCTAGGAGTTTTTCTTTTTCTTTATCTTTTAGGTGTTCTATTTTGTTTATGAACATGCTGTAGGTTACTCCGTCCATTTCTTTTACTGTTTTTAAGTATGATTCAAATTCTTTACTAGTGATGTCATGGGCTTCACAGAAATCTTCTTTTGAAATATCTTGGTTTATTGAGAATGATAGAATTATTCTGTGGGCTGTTTTTAGTTCTTGTTCTTGTGGTGTTTGATTGGTTTGTGTTTTGTTATTTTCTTTATATTGTTTATATAAGTTTATTTTATTTTTTAAATCATTTATTATTTGTTCTTTTTCTTTTTTTCTATAGGTTGCAGCATATATATTTATTTTTGATTTTAAATAGGTTGTTTCTAGTTTACTATTTGATATGATGTTAATTATTTCTTTTTCATTGTTGGTATCACTTAGTTTTTCTAGGGTTGTGAATGTTGCATTTGTTATATCGTTAATTCCGTTTAATCTTTTTCTAGATATTGTTAGTGTTTCATAGAATTCTTGTGGTGTTATGTGTAGTTTTTTTGTTGCGTAGGTCATTGCACATTTTCTTATGGTTTGGACATCTAGATCTGGGGTGCTTAGATTTGCTAGGGTGTTAGTATTCCAACTTGCGTTTTCCCAGTACTCATAGTAATATTTGTATATTTCATAATTAATATTTTCTTTTTTCATAAAACTGATTATTCCTTTCGTTTTATTTAAGTATTGGTGTTTTAGTATGTATTTTTTTATGGATTATTTTTGAATTTAAAAAATGAGGGTTACTCATTTTATATTGGTCTATATCTGTCTTCATATTTGTATGGGTCTTTTTTATCTATTTTGTCAGTAAATAATATTCCATTTAAGTGGTCTAGTTCGTGTTGAAAGGCTACTGCTAGTTCTTCTCTTCCTCTTAGTTTTATTTTGTTTCCTTCCATATCGTAACCTTCTAGGGTTACTCTTGCGTGTCTAGGTACTATTCCTTCGACGTCTCTATTTACACTTAAACAGCCTTCGCCTTCTTCGACGTATATCATTTCTTCAGATGTTGAAACTATTTTGGGATTAATTATTATGTAGTTTTTGAATGTTTCTTTTTTTTCTTGTTCGTGGACTACTACGAAATATCTTTTGTCTATTCCTAATTGAATTGCAGCCATACCCATTCCTGGTCTTAAGTCATATTTTTTAGCTAGTTTTTCTATTTGGCTATTTGTTAGGTATTCAATTATTAATTCTATTGTTTTTTTATCTTCTTCTTCTAGTGGAAAGGTTACTTCTTTACTTATTTTACGAAGTCTTTTATCTTTTTCATCTAGAATATCTTTATTTTTTAACATACTATCACCTCAAAGACAAGTGTATTATAACATAGTTTTTTAGAAAAGGAAAGAAAAATGTTTTTTGATTTAATTTCTTTTTTCTCTTTTTATTAGTTTTGCGTGAAGGACTACTTTTTCTTTTTTGTCCCAGCAGGTTGATAGGGTTAGTATGTTATCGTTGGTGTTTACGTCTGTATCGAAGTTGTGATAACTTCTTTTTATTAGTTTTTGTGTAAAGTTATTCCACTCTGTGTCTGTTTTGAAGTTTATTTTTAGGTAATCGTTTGTTGTTGGTATATGGTAGACACTGAAGACTTGCCACATTGTGTTTTCATATTCTGTTGATAGTCTAATTACATAGTTTTGTTTGTTATCTAGCCAGCCACTTGATACGATGTTTTTTAATGATCCAAACATTGTTTTATCATACATTCCATGAGCATATAATATGGTGTTTTTACTTTCTATTGCTGTGTTATTTCTATAATCTAGAAATACCCATCCTCCGATGTTTTCACTTTTGTCGAAGGAATGGTTTAAGTAGTAGTCGTTGTTGGTTGTTTGTACAAATGGGTAGTTTATGTTAGTTCCTTTTACTTGAATCCATCCAACTGTATCGGGGTTTTGTTTTTTTAGTTTAGTGAAATCAACATTTATTAGTTTCATTTTTATGAAGTCCCAGTAGGGATTTTTTTTATTTATTTTTTTTTGTTTTATTATTTCAGTGTTGGTGTTATCTGCTATTTCAGTTATTTCTGTTTCTATGTTTTGATTTTTGTTTTTATGGGAGTCTATGGTCCATAGTATTACTTTTGTTAGGGATGCTATGAATATTAGAATTAAAATTATTAGAATTATTATCATTGTTTTTTGTTTTTTCTTTTTTTTGTTTTTTTGTTTTTGTTTTGTGTTATTTGAACTGTTTATTTTATTTTGAGTGGTTGTTTCGTTGTTTTTTGTGGTTTCATTTATTTGTTTATTTTGTGGTTCATTTGTGATTTCAGTTTTTTCTTCTTTTGTTAGTTCCTTTTGTGTTTCTACGTTTTTTGATGTTTCTTCTTTGGTGTTTACTGTGTTTTCTTGGTTGTTTTCAACATTTTTAATGTTTTCTTCTTGAATTTGTTTATCTTCGTTAATTGATGAGTTTTTTTTGATTGGTGTTTCTTGGGTTTGTTCTGTTAATTCTGTTTGTTCTGCACTTTTTGATGAAGTGTTTTCATTTTTGATATTAATATTATTTTTTTCTATTAGTTTTTTTATTTTATTTATTTTTTCACTATTACGGTTTACTTCTGTTATTGTTTTGGTGTTGTTATTGGTTTTATTATTTTCTGTTGTGTTTTGTGTTTTTGTTATTTCTTTTTGTGATTTTTGTGGTATTTCTTTTTTCATAGTGTTTGGACTCCTTTTTATTTTCTATTTATATAATAACATATATGTTTATAATTTTTAATAGTTTTTTTGAAATAGAAAAAGAGATTGCTCTCTTTTATGTTATGCCCAATTTCTGGCACCGATTATGATTATTAGTAAGATAAATAGTACTAGGATTATGGCATATCCGTTAGAGTAGTTTCCGCCATAGTAACTACCGTAATTCATTGGGGTGTTACAGCCACAGGTTCCACCGTAGCCATAGGAATTTCCGTAATAATACATATACATCCTCCTTTTTGTTATCTAATATAGTTTATTATAAGTAGTCAGTTTTTGACATTATAAAAAACTATTTTTATTTAATTTTTATTTAATTTGTGATATTATGATATAGAGGTAGATTATGTTAAGAGTATTAAAGAGAATAGATAAACCACTTTTAATTGTTTCATTAATTTTATTTGCTTTGGGTCTTATTACTATTTATTCAGCTTCTAATGTTACTGCTTATATGCTTAATGATGCTGATCCTAGTAGATATTTTTTGAAGGAGTTAATATTTTTAGTTGCTGGCTTTTTGGTGTGTTTATTTTTTATTTTGATTCCTACTAGGAAGTATTATGGTTTTTCATGGCTTGCTACGATTGGAATTTCTGGGGTTATTGTTGTTTTGTCTCTTTTGGGGCAGGTAATAAATGGGATGAGTGGTTGGATTAATTATAATGGTTTAGGTATTCAACCGAGTGAGTTTGTTAAGGTTGCTATTATTCCTCTTATTGCTACTTATTATGATAGGAATGCTAAGTATAGTGATAATTTTATTAGGATGATGGTTCCTATGTTTGTGGCTTTAGTTGTTGCGGGTACTATTGTGTTTCAGGGGGATTTAGGGACTGCGATTATATTTGTTGGTCTTTGTTTGCTTATGTTTTTTATATCTCCGGTTTCTAGTAAGATAAAGTTTAGGATTGCGGGGCTTGGAGTTATATTTGCTGCTTTTGTTGCTATACTTTTAGTTACTTGTGGGGATAAGATTATTTCTGAGGATAAGATGGAACGTTTTAATTTTCATAATCCTTGTAGTAGATATATTACTACTGGTAATCAACTTTGTAATGGTTATATTGCTATTAATGGGGGAGGTCTTACTGGAAAGGGATTAGGTAATAGTACTCAAAAGTATTTGTATTTACCTGAGGCTCATACGGACTTTGTGTTTGCTATATATGTTGAGGAGACTGGTATTATTGGTGCGATTGTGTTATTTGGTTTGTATTTTGTTTTAATTGTTAGAATTATTGTTATTGGTAAACGTTCTTCTTATATTTCGGGTAGACTTATTTGTTTTGGTACTTCTTTTTATATTTTTATGCATATTATGGTTAATTTGACTGGTGTTATGGGAATTTTACCTATGACTGGGGTACCTCTTCCATTTATGAGTTATGGTGGTAGTGTTTGTTGGTGTATTTTGGTTGCTCTTACTATGGTTCAAAGGGTTAGTTATGAGAATAATGTTAAAAAGTTAAAGAAAAGTTAAAAAGTTTTGAAAAAATTTAGGTGAAGAAACACTTTCTTGTTAATAGTATAGTAGGAGGTGTTTTTTTATGGAAAAATTTTTAGAGATTTATTCTAAATATAGAGATTATATTTTATCGTTTTTATTATTTATTATTTTTATGGTGATTCAGGGATTATCTTTTTGGTATTTTTCTGGGGAGATTAGCTCTGTTAAGGATACTATTAAAGATAAGAATGTTGTTTCTAAGAAAAGTGTTAGTAGTGCTTCTGGTAAGTTAATTGTTGATATAAAGGGTGAGGTTAAAAGACCTGGTGTTTATTATCTTGATAATGGAAAAAGAGTAATTGATGTTGTTAAAAAGGCTGGAGGTTTTACAATAGATGCTGATAGTTCTATTAATAATCTTAGTAAGAAGATTTCTGATGAAATGGTTATTGTTATATATAGTAAGGAAGAAGTTAGAGACTTTTTGAAACTTAAAGAAAAGAATGATTCTTTGCTTGAAATGTGTAATGGTAATATTGTTAATGATTCTTGTGTTAGTGATGAGAATAGAGATACTTATTCTGGTAATGATAAGAGTAAAAGTAATAATGATAAGAGTGATAGTAGTAGTTCTAGTAGTAAGAATAGTAATGGAGATGATTCTAAGAAGCTTGTTTCTATAAATACTGGTACTTTGGAGGAACTTATGACACTATCTGGTGTTGGGGAATCTAAGGCTAAGGCTATAATTGAGTATAGGAATAAGAAGAAGTTTGAAACTATTGAGGAGATTAAAGAAGTTTCCGGTATAGGGGATGCTTTGTTTGAAAAGATTAAAGATAATATTACAGTGTAGATTTATATATGTTTTTATTCTTTTTTTCGCAATTGTTTCTTATTTTATTAGTAGTAATATAGAGCATGTTAGTAAGTATGATGATTTTAATAAAGAGGAGTTTGTTCTTACTAATATTTATGAAAAGGATTATGGTTTGAAGATTGAACTTTTTGGTAAGGAGAATGTTATTGGTTTTCTTTATTATAAAAATAGTAATGATATAGATTTGTTTTTAGATAATTATGGTCTTGGTGATAGGGTTATTGTTAGTGGTGATAAGGTTTCTGTTAAGAATAATACTGTTCCTGATACTTTTAATTATAAGCAATATTTGGTTAGTAATGAGATATATAATGTTATTAAAGTTACTGATATTAGTAAGAAGGCTGATAATAATAATATATTTTATGCTGTTAAGGAGAAGTTAATCAAAAGGGGTAAGAGTTTAGATAAATCTTATCCCTATATTAGTAGTCTTATTTTTGGAAATAATAGTTATTTGGATGAGGATGTTCTTTCTTCTTATAGGGAGAACGGTATAAGTCATTTGTTTGCTATTTCGGGACTTCATATTTCGATATTTATTGGTATTTTAGGGTATATTCTTGGGAAAATGAAATTTCCTTTGTTTCTTAAGAGTTTGATACTTATTGGTTTTTTGCTTTTTTATATGTTTTTGACTAATTTTGCTATGTCTGTTTTGAGAGGGGCTATTTTTACTATTTTGTTACTTATTAATAAGTTTTTTAAGATTGGTATTTCTAGTGTTAATTTGCTTTTATTGGCTCTTAGTATTATTTTGTTTATGAATCCTTTGAATCTTAATAATGTTGGACTTCAGTATTCTTTTTTGGTTACTTTGTTTTTGATTATGTTTTCTGGAATAATTAATGGTAATAAGATTAAGGTTCTTTTTATGATATCTTTTATTTCTTTTTTGGTTTCTTATCCTATAACTATTAATAATTTTAATCAGGTTAATGTTTTATCTGTTATATATAATTTGTTTTTTGTGCCTTATGTGTCTTCGATTTTGCTTCCTTTAACTTTGGTTAGTTATGTGTTTCCTTTTCTTGATAGTGTTTTGTTCTTTTTTATTAAGATAATTGAGGTTTCATCACAGTTTTTGAACTCTGTTGATATTTTGAAGTTTAGTATGTGTAAAATGAATGTGTTAATGATAGGTATATATTTTGTCATAGTTTGTAGGTTGTTTATGGTTTGGGATAGTAAGAAATTTAGGTATTTATGTCTTCTTTTGTTCTTTTTTGTTGTTCATTTTTTGATGCCTTTTAGGGGTGGTGATTATGTTATGTTTTTTGATGTTGGACAGGGTGATAGTGCTCTTATTAATGTTAATAAGAATGTTACTTTAATTGATACTGGTGGTATGGTTAGTTTTGATGATAGTGAATATAAATATAAGATTGCTAAGAATAAAATTATTCCTTATCTTAAGGCTAATGGTATTAGAAAAATTGATAATATGATACTTACTCATGGAGATGCTGATCATATGAAGGAGGCTGTTTATATTGTCAATAATTTTAAGGTTGGTAAAGTTATTTTTAATTGTGGGGAGTTTAATTCTTTGGAAAATGAATTAATTGATGTTTTAAAAAGGAGGAATATTAGTTATTCTAGTTGTGTTAATGAGGTTGTTGTTGATAAGTATAGACTTAAGTTTTTGAATACTGATATTTATGATAATGAGAATGATAATTCTAGTGTTATATATTTTAAGTATGATGATTATAAATTTTTATTTATGGGTGATGCTGGGGTTAATCGTGAAGGTGATATTCTTAATAAATATAAGTTAGGAAAGATTGAGTTTTTGAAAGTTGGTCATCATGGTAGTAATACTAGTAGTGGTTATGAGTTTATAAGTAGTATTAGTCCTAGGTATTCGGTTATAAGTGTTGGAGAGAATAATAGGTTTGGGCATCCTAGGAATGAGGTTTTGGATGTTTTGTCTAAAAGTAAAGTGTATAGGACTGATATGGATGGTTCTGTTAAGATTTTTTTGAATAAAGATTCTTATGATATTAGGCTTTGGAGGCCATGAAAAGGAGATGATAAAATGACTGAAATAAAAGAATATACAGAAAAAATTTTTGAGGACATTAAACATATTGATGATAATGGTAATGAATATTGGTTAGCTAGAGAATTACAAGAAACATTAGAATATACACAGTGGAGAAGATTTGAAAATGTAATAGATAAAGCTAAAGTAACATGTGAAAACTCAAACATTAAGATTTATGACCATTTTGCCGACATCGGCAAAATGGTTGATATAGGTTCAAATACTAAAAGAATAACTAAAGATTATAGATTAACAAGATATGCTTGCTATTTAATTGCACAAAATGGTGATTTTAGGAAAAAAGTAATATCACTTGCTTAAACTGATGCTAAATTAAAAAGAGATAGTATTGATAATGGGTATAAGACAAATTATGTTTATTATAAAGTGGGAAAAGAAATAAGAAATAGCATTAAAAGAAGGAGGAACAATGCCAGAGGACTTACCAATATCATATAAAAGTTTAAAGTAATTAGAAAAAGAAGAATAAAAAATTAGAGATAGAAAAACTAGATTAATACAATAAACATATGACAAATGATGATAAAATAATAGCAATTATAATATTTCAGACTATTTTATTTATGTGTGATGTTGGGGTTAATTGTGAAGGTGCTATTCTTAATAAATATAAGTTAGGAAAGATTGATTTTTTGAAAGTTGATCATACTAGTAGTGGTTATGACTTTTGTTCCATAGGGGGGATTTAATTATGGATTATTATGATGAAATAAAAAGTGAACTTATTGGTAGTGAAGCTAATAGAAAGATTAAGAATTATTCTATTAATAAAAGTGATTTGAATGCTTATTATAATGTTGGTAAAATACTTAGTGAAGCGGGAAAACATTATGGTGATGGGATAATAAGAGAGTATTCTAAAAAACTAACTATTGAGGTTGGTAAAGGATATGGAATATCTAATTTAAAACGAATGAGGCAATTTTATTATATGGTTGAAAAAGGTGTTGCACTGCCACACCAATTAAGTTGGTCTCATATTTTGAAGTTATTACCTTTGACTGATGTAACTGAAATTAATTATTATATTAATGTTACAATAGCTAATAATTATGGATATAGGGAATTAGGAAATCTAATAAAAAATGATGAATATGGTAGATTAGATATTGATACTAAGAATAAATTGGTTAATGGTGGTAATTATGATGTCATAGACTTTGTTAAAAATCCTATATTAATTAAGAATTGTTATAATTATGAAATTGTATCAGAAAAAATATTGCAAAAATTGATTCTTGAAGATATTGCATTTTTTATGAAAGAACTTGGTTCTGGGTTTAGTTTTATAGATAATGAGTATAAAATTAAAGTTGGTGATAGATATAATTATATAGATTTATTACTTTATAATATAAAATTTAAATGTTATGTGGTAGTAGAGTTAAAAGTAACTGAATTGAGTTATAATCATACAGGTCAAATTCAAAATTATATGAATTATGTTGATAAAAATATAAAGAATATAGATGATAATAAAACTGTTGGTATTATAATTTGTAAAAAAAATAATAAGTATGTGATTGAATATTGTAGTGATAATCGAATAATTGCAAGAGAATATGAGTTGTTGTGATAGTTTATTGTATATTTTTCTTTGTTTTTGTCATACTACTAGTAGTTAGTAGTTGATTTTAATAATTGGCTCTAGATATTTGGTCGGTTTAAATGGTAACATATTTTGTTTTTTGCATAAGATATATTAGACGCGACCCGTGAGGTGTTCTCGCGTTTACATAGATGAGAGCTTTTTGCTCTTTTTTTCTTTAAAAATTAATGGTTTTATGATAAATTAAAATAGAGGAGTAGTTTGTATGATGAAGTGGTTTAATAAGATTAATAGTAAGGATTATAGTTTTAATACTCTTGATAAGATTTGTCTTTATGTTTTGATATTTTTAGCAGGTTCTTTAGCAGGTTTTATTTATGAGGAGCTATTTTGTTTGATTTTTGATCATGAATTGGTTAAGAGAGGTTTTTTGTATGGGCCTTATTTACCTGTTTATGGATTTGGTGCTGTGTTAATGGTGTTTTTACTTAAAAGATTTAAGAAGAATCCTTTGGTGGTATTTTTACTTTCTATGTTGGTTACTGGAGTTTTAGAGTATTTTACGGGTTATGCTTTATGGAATATTTTTCATAAGACTTGGTGGGATTATACTGGTTTATTTTTAAATATTGATGGTTATGTTTGTCTTAGATCGGTTCTTACTTTTGGAGTTGGAGGTATTTTACTTATTTATATTGTAGAACCTTTGGTAAGTATGTTTGTTTCAAAGTTTGCTAAATATAAGATATATATTCTTTCTTATTGTGTTTGTTGTGTTGTTGCTTTGGATTTTATTCTTACATTAATTTTTAGAAATAAGTTGTAATAAAAAAATAGTTCGTGTTATTTTGAACTATTTTTTTGTTTTGTTAGCTATTTTTAATTCTGTTGTTGTGTATAAATCTAGGTTTCCTGCTTTGGCGTTTTCATAGATTTGATTCCATATTTGGCTTTCTATGTGTCTTGATTTTTTAGGATGTGCTAGATATCTTATAGTTAATTCTACATAATCTTCGGTTAATTTTGTATAGATAATTGGTTCTAGGTTGTTATAGTAGATTCTGTAGTTTCCTATTACATTTGTTAGTTGATCTTTCATTTTTTTTGGTATTCTTTTTACTATGTCATTGTTTGTTACTATATCGTATAGTACTTTTTTGTTTTGTGGAAGGTCAGCATTTAGATTTATTTTTACTTTTAGTTCGTTCCAAACGTATTTGAAGGCTTTTGTGTAATTTTTTATGGGATCTGTAAATACTTTTGAATTTGGTATTTGGATTATTATTCCTGTTGATTGTTCTCCTTCTTCTTTGTCTTTTACTTCGAGAATTTCGAAGTTTAGAGTGTTTATATTAACTACATCTCCGATTATGTTTCCTACGACATCTCTTATTTCTATTCTGTCTTCTATTTTGAATGGTTTTTTTATTGATATAAATATTCCAGCGAAGAAGTTTAGAATTACATCTCTTAGGGCTAGTGCTGTTGCCGCACTTATGAAACTTACTAGGGTTATGATGTCTTTTATTTGTTTTTCCCAGATGAATAGTAAAATGATTGTTGTTAGTATTAGTTTTACTATTTTTACTTTTTTGTTAAAGATATATAGATTTCTTTCGTTTTCTATTAACTGAGTGTTTAGAAATATTATTCCTTTGCTTATTAGTTCTATAATTATTATAGAGATTATACTATATGTTATGAGTAGTATTGGTGTTTGACTTATTCCAGATAGGTCAGATAGAGTTTTGCTGAATTCTTCTAAAAAGTTCATATTATTCCTCCTTTTTCATTTTTATATTATCATATTTTATATATTTTATGTTTTTTAGACAAGTATTATTGATGAGGTTGTCTTGTTGTTTACACTTTTTTGTAAACTTGTGTTTTTGTTTCTTTTAATATATAATTTATTCTTGAAAAAGGGATGATGTTATGAATTTTAAAGATAAGGTTGTTTTGGTTACTGGTTCTAGTAGGGGAATTGGTAGGCAAATAGTTTATGATTTTGCTAAGAAGGGTGCTAGTGTTATTATTAACTATAACAGTAGTGAGGATGATGCTAAGTTACTTGAGGAGGAGATTGTTTCTTTATTTGGAGTTTCTGTTATGAGTGTTTGTTGTGATGTTTCTGATGAGGAATCTGTTAAGAAAATGGTTTCTAGTGTTTTGGATAAATTTGGTAGGATTGATATTCTTGTTAATAATGCTGGTATATGTAATGATACTTTATATGATGAGAAAAGTTATGATTCTTTTGAGAGGGTTTTAGGAGTTAATTTAATTGGTACTTATTTAGTTAGTAAGTATGTTTGTTCTGATATGCTTTTAAGGAAGAGCGGTAAGGTTATAAATATTAGTAGTGATAATGGTCTTATGAATGGTTATCCTGAAAGTGCGGAGTATGATGCTTCTAAAGCAGGGGTTATTTCGCTTACTCATAATATGGCTAAGTTTTATGCTCCTTATATTAATGTTAATTGTGTGTGTCCTGGTTGGGTTGATACAGATATGAACTTTATGCTTGATGAGTCTCAAGTTAATGATATTAATTCTGGTATTATGCTTGGTAGATTTGGTACTGTTTCTGAGATTTCTAATGTTGTTATGTTTTTGGCTAGTGATTTTGCTAGTTATGTTAATGATTCTGTTATATGTGTAAATGGAGGTAGTTTATGAGAAATGATATAGTTATTAGTGATGATGTTCTTGAGATGGGAAAATGTGCTGATTTAGAACTTTGTTCTATATATAGTAAGTGTGATGAGCTTTGTTTTTTGAATACTAGGAAGGTTCTTAATGCCTTTATTAATAATAATGTTTCTACTAATGATTTTAATGGTACGAATGGTTATGGTTATAATGATATAGGTAGGGAAAAGATTGATTCTATATTTAGCGAGGTGTTTGGAGCAGAGGATGCTTTGGTTCGTGGGCAATTTGTGTCTGGGACTCATGCTCTTACGGTTTGTTTGTTTGCTATGCTTAGACCTGGTGATGTTATGCTTAGTATTACTGGTGAGCCTTATGATACTTTACATGAGGTTATTGGTATTAGGGATAATTCTAGTAGTTTAAAGGCTTTTGGTGTTGGTTATGAGCAGGTTGATTTAATTAATGATGAGTTTGATGTTGAGGGTATAAAAAATGCTTTGAAGAATAAGAAGATTAAGTTGATTGAAATTCAACGTTCTAAGGGTTATTCTAATAGAAAAAGTATTACTATTTCTATGATTCGTGATATTGTTAAGGAAATTAGAAGTGTTTCTAGTGATGTTATAATAATGGTTGATAATTGTTATTGTGAATTTGTTGAGGAACTTTCTCCTTTGGAGGTTGGTGCTGATATTATGGTTGGTTCACTTATTAAGAATTTAGGGGCTGGTATTGTTCCGAATGGCGGTTATATTGCTGGTCGTAAGGATTTGGTTTATCTTGCTAGTGAAAGGCTTGCTGTTCCTGGGGAAGGTAAGGATATTGGTGCGACACTTGATATGAATATTAAAATACTTGAGGGTCTTTATATGGCTCCTTCGGTTGTTAATGCTAGTGTTAAAACTGCTATTTTTGCGGCTTATATGCTTGAGAAACTTGGATTTGAGGTTAAACCTAGATATAATGAGGAACGTGCTGATATAGTTGAGGCTATTATTTTTAATGATCCTGATAAACTTGTTAAGTATTGTGGGGGGATTCAAATGGCCTCTGCTATTGATTCTTATGTTAGACCGATTCCTGATGATATGCCTGGTTATGGTGATAAAGTTATAATGGCGGCTGGTACTTTTGTTCAGGGGTCTACTATTGAACTTTCTTGTGATGGTCCTTTTAGGGAACCTTATATTGCTTATCAGCAAGGCACACTTACTTTTGAATATGGTAAGTTAGGGGTTATGAAGGCTATTACTGAGATTAGGAAATAAAAAAAACAGAGTTTTGTTTTAGACTCTGTTTTTAGTTTCTTTATTTTTCTTTGTTTGTTTTTTTAGTATTTGTTTTTGTTTTGTTACTGGTTGTTTTGTTTGTTTTTGGTTTTTTGTTTTCTACTTTTGCTTCTACTATGGTTTCTTTTTTTGTTTCTTGTTTTGGTGTTTCTTCTTGTTTTTCTATTGTTTTTTGGTTGTTTTCATCTTTTTGAACAAGGTTCCAAATAGTAGAAAGCCCAAGTGTTAATGCTATTAAACCTAATATTGTACCTAATACTGGGATTAACATTAGTAGTTTTAGTAGGATTATACCAATTATTCCAGATAGGTATTTGTTTGTGTTTAGGTTCATTAGTTTTTTTAGTAATAGGTTACCTAGTATGAATCCTGAAATAATAAATGATATGTAAAGGGCAATTAGATATAGTCCTGTGATTATTAGTCCTAGATATATTCCTATGTTACTTACTAATAGTAGAATGCTGATTAGTGGTATACATATTAGTAGTAGGAATCCTATACCGATATTTTTTAGATATTTTGTGTTTTTGTTATTATAGATTTTTTCTGTTTTATCTATTGTTTGTGGTATTAGTATAGTTATACATAGGAATACTACGACCATATTTAGAATGCTTTGTAATATTTCTGTTGTATTTATTTTTGTTTCATTGATTGTTTTGTATGTTTGTGTTTTTGCTATTTGGGCATTTTTTGATATGGTTTCTTTTGCAGTGTTGTTATATTTTAGTGTTCCTTCAATTTTAACATTATCTTTTATTATTATTTCTGATGTGTCTATGTTGATGTTACCGTTTATGGTTGTACCATTTTCAATTATTACTTTTGATGCGCTTATGTTAATGTTTCTTTCTAAGTTACCATTTAGTGTTATGGTGTCTGCGACTAGGAATATGTCTCTTCCTATGCTAGCATCTTTTGTAAATGTTATTGTTTGTCCTGCGGCATATATGTTTTTTGTTATGTTACCGTTTATTGTTATGTTTTGTCCAGCGACGAAGCCATATTCTAGGTTTCCTTTTATGTTTATTGTTTGTCCGGCGATGAAGCCTATACCATCGATGTTTCCAGCCATATCGATGATGTTTCCGGCGATAGCACTATCACCGTTTACTGTGTCTTGTAGTTTTACGTTATCATCTGATGTAGCATAGAAGTTGTTTATTTCTTTTGCTTCGACTGGTATTGCTATTATGAATGTTAGTAAAACTAGTAATGCTAATAATTTCTTTTTCATTATATAATCCTCCTTTGTTTAATTATAATACATTTGTTTTGGTTGTAAAAGAAATTTTTTTTATTTTTTTGTATATTTTTTGGTATTTTTAATCATTATTATTTTGGATGAAAAAATTTTAAAAAAATTAGCACTCATATATTGACAATGCTAACACATAATATTATAATGGTATTAGCACTTGAGTATTAATTGTGCTAGAAG
Organism: Lachnospiraceae bacterium; assembly: GCA_963632645.1. Taxonomy (GTDB): domain Bacteria; phylum Bacillota_I; class Bacilli_A; order RF39; family UBA660; genus UMGS1449. Next base: position 19,906 of record CAVGVM010000053.1, read on the forward strand.
AGGTGTTTTGTATGCTTACGACAAGACAAGAAAGGGTTTTGGAAATCATTATTAGAGAATATGTTAAGAATGTTACTCCAGTGGGTTCTAAACTTATATGTAATGAACTTAATTGTTCTTCGGCGACTGTTCGTAATGAAATGTCTGTACTTGAGAATTTGGGATATTTGGAGAAGACGCATATTTCTTCTGGAAGGGTTCCTAGTGAATATGGTTATCGTTATTATGTTGATAATCTTATGAAACCTAAGGAAATGACTGGTGAAGATATGTTGAAGCTTCAGACTATTTTTAATAATAATAAGCTTGAGATTAATGATTGTTTGAAGAAGAGTTTGGAGATTATATCAGAACTTACTGATTATACTTCGGTTGTTTTGGGTTCTGATTCAAGTACTAATAAGCTTAAAAAGGTTGAAATTCTTCCTCTTGATAGTGATAAGTCAATTGCTATTATTATAACTGATAAGGGACATATTGAACATAAGCAGATTAGAATAGAAGGTGTTAGTTTAGAGGAGATTAGTAAGAGTACTGAACTTATTAATAAACTTATTGTTGGTACTCCGATTAATGAGGTTAAGGAAAAGCTTGAGTTTGAGGTTAAACCTGTTATTAATCGTTATGTTAAGCAACATGAGGTTATATATAATGCTTTTTATGATGTGTTTAATGATTTTGTTATGAAGAGTGATGTGTCTTTTGTTGGAAGAAATAAGATTTTAAATCAACCTGAATTTAATAATGTTGAAAAGATTAAAAAGATTTTTGATAAGCTTGATGATGATGCTTTGGTTAGGACTACTTCTTTGGACGATAAAGATATTAACATATATATTGGTAATGAGTCTAATGTTGATGAGGATGTTACGATTATAAAGACAAAGTATCAGACTGAGGATGATGAGGGTGTTATTGCTATAATAGGTCCTAAGAGAATGGAGTATTCTAAGGTTGTTTCTCTTTTGAATTATGTTAAAGAGAATTTAGATAAAAAATGATGAGGAGTGTTTATGGAAAAGAATAATGAAGATGTTAATGAAACTGTAGATAATGTTTCTTCTTGTGATGTTTCTGAAGTTTCTAATGAAAAGAAATCTAAAAAGGATAAAAAGAGTAAGAAGAATGATGAGATTTTAGAACTTGTTGGTAAGCTTAAGGCTTTTGAGGAGGAAACCCTTAGGGCTAAGGCTGATCTTATTAATTATCGTAAGCGTAAGGATGAAGAAGTATCTAATATTCTTAAGTATTCAAATGCTGATATTTTGATGTCTTTGCTTCCTGTTCTTGATAATTTTGAAAGGGTTATTGATAAAGAGGATGTTTTAGATGATGTTAAGGTATATCTTGATGGTTTTAGATTAATTTATAATCAAATTATTGATATACTTAAGGCTAATGATGTTAAAGAAATAGATGCTTTAGGAAAGCCGTTTGATCCTTTGTTTCATCAATCTGTTACTATGAGAAAAGATGAATCTAAGGAATCTGGTATTGTGCTTGAGGTATATCAAAAAGGGTATACATATAAAGACAAAGTTTTAAGACCTGCAATGGTTATAATAAATGAGTAAAGAAAGAAGGAGATATATATGAGTAAAATTATAGGTATAGACTTAGGTACAACTAATAGTTGTGTCGCAGTGTTAGAAGCTGGGGAAGCTAAAGTTATTCCCAATCCAGAAGGTAATAGAACTACACCTTCAATTGTAGCATTTAAGAATGGAGAAAAGTTAGTTGGAGATGTTGCTAAGCGTCAAGCTGAAACTAATCCTAATACTTGTCGTAGTATTAAGAGACTTATGGGTACTAAGGAAAAGGTTGAACTTGATGGTAAGAAATATAGTCCAGAAGAAATTAGTGCAATGATTCTTGGTGATCTTAAGAATAGTGCTGAAGCTTATTTAGGTGAAAAGGTAACAAAGGCAGTTATTACTGTTCCTGCATATTTTAATGATGCACAACGTCAAGCTACTAAGAATGCTGGTAAGATTGCTGGTCTTGAAGTTGAAAGAATTATTAATGAACCTACTGCTGCATCACTTGCATATGGTTTAGATAAACAAGATAAGATGCAAACTATTCTTGTTTATGACTTAGGTGGTGGAACATTTGATGTTTCTATTCTAGAACTTGGTGAAGGTGTATTTGAAGTTAAGGCTACTAATGGTAATAACCGTTTAGGTGGTGATGACTTTGATGAAGTTATTATTAAGTATTTAGTTGATGAATTTAAGAAGAGTAATGGTATTGATTTATCTAAGGATAAAATGGCTATGCAACGTCTTAAGGAAGCTGCTGAAAAGGCTAAGAAGGATTTATCTGGTGTTACTACAACACAAATTTCTTGTCCATTTATAACTCAAGGAGCAGATGGTCCACTTCATTTAGATATGACACTTACTCGTGCTAAGTTTGAATCTTTAGTAGGAGATTTAGTTAAGTCTACTTTAACTCCAGTTAGAAACGCTTTGAAGGATGCTGGTATGAAGAAAGAAGATATTGATCAAGTTATTTTAGTTGGTGGTTCTACTCGTATTCCAATGGTTCAAGATTTAATTAAGAATGAACTTGGAAAAGAACCTAATAAATCAGTTAACCCAGATGAAGTAGTTGCTATGGGTGCTGCTATTCAAGGTGGGGTACTTACTGGTGATGTTAATGATATAGTACTTCTTGATGTTACACCACTTTCACTTGGTATTGAAACTCTTGGTAATGTTATGACTACATTAATTCCAAGAAATACAACAATTCCAACTAGTAAGAGTCAAGTGTTTAGTACTGCTGCTGATAATCAACCTGCTGTAGATATTCATGTTCTTCAAGGTGAAAGACCTATGGCTATGGATAATAAGACACTTGGTAGATTCCAACTTACTAATATACCACCTGCACCTAGAGGAGTTCCTCAAATTGAAGTTAAGTTTGATATTGATGCTAATGGTATAGTTAATGTTACTGCTAAGGATCTTGGAACTAATAAGGAACAATCTATTACAATTACATCTAATACTTCACTTTCTGAAGAAGAAATTGATAAGATGATGAAAGAAGCTGAAGCTAATCGTGATGCTGATGAAAAGAAAAAAGCCGAAGCAGATGCTATAAATGAAGCAGAAGCTATGGTATTCCAAACTGAAAAGGCTATTAAGGATCTTGGAGATAAGATTGATGATAGTGAAAAGTCTGAAGCAGAAGAAAAAATTAAAGCTTTAAAAGATGCTATTGAAAAGAAAGATGTTGAAGATATAAATAAGAAACGTGAAGAATTACAAGAAGTTACATATAAATTAGCTGCTAAAGTTTATGAACAAGCTAATAAAGAACATGCAGAAGCAAGTGAAAATAAACAAGAAGAACCTAAAAATGATGATGTAAAAGAAGCAGATTTTGAAGAAAAATAATAGTAGTAAGCCTTACATTTTGTAAGGCTTCTAATATAAATAAATAATAAAAAGGAGAAACTATGTCAAAACAAAGAAAAGAAATAAGTGATAAGTATAAGTGGAATTTATCTAAGGTGTATAGTAGTAGTGATGAAGTAAAGGCTGATATCAAGAAGTTGAAGGCTATGGTTGATGATTATTTGAAATATAAGGGTAAGATTACTAGTAGTAGTGATATGCTTCTTAAGGCTACAGATGATTATTTTGCTCTTGCTAGAATTCTTGATAAGTTAATTGTTTATTCTCATATGAAATTTGATGAAGATAAAGGTGTTTCAGAGAGTGAATCATTAATGGGAATTGTTGATAAGTTTGCAGATGAGGTATCTGAAAAACTTGCTTTTTATACCCCAGAGGTGTTAAGTGCTGATTATGATAAAATTAAGGAGTTTATTGCTGATAATGAATCTTTAGAAAAATATAGTTTTATGTTTGAGGATTTATTTAGGGAAAAGAAGCATATACTTACTTTGAAACAAGAGGAAATGATGGCTCGTTTAGGAGAGGTTTTATCTAGTCCTGAAAATACTTTTAGAGTACTTGATGATGTTAATTTGAAGTTTGATGATATAACTGATGAAAATGGTAATAAAGTAGTACTTAATAATAGTAATTATTCTAATTATTTAAAAAGTGAGGATAGAAATGTAAGAAAAGAGGCATTTGAAAGTTTATATAAATCATATAGTAATTATAAGAATACTTTTGCTTCTTTACTTCGTGGTAATGTAAAGAGTAATTTCTTTGTTTCTAATACTAGAAAATATAATAGTCCTCTTGAGATGTCTTTGTATAGTGATAATATTGATAAAAAGTTATATACTTCTTTGATTGAGAAGGTACATAATAATTTAGATATCATGAAGGAATATATGAAGGTTAGAAAAGATATTCTTGGTGTTAGTGATGTTCATATGTATGATGTTTATGCTCCGCTTGTTAAGAATATAAGTAGGAATTATACTTTTGAGGAAGCAAAGGATCTTGTTTTAAAGGCATTAGAGCCTCTTGGAGAAACATATATTAATGATTTAAAAGGTCTTTTTGATAGTAATTGTATAGATGTTTATAATAATTTAAATAAGAGAAGTGGTGCTTATTCGTGGGGATGTTATGATACTTTACCTTATGTTTTACTTAATTTTGAGGGTAAGTTTTATGATGTTTCTACTATAGCACATGAACTTGGACATTCTATGCATAGTTTATATTCTACTAAGTATCAAGATTATCATGATCATGGATATCCTATATTTTTAGCAGAGATTGCTTCGACTGTTAATGAGATTCTTCTTAATAAGTATTGTAGTTTACATGCTGAAAGTAAGGAAGAAAAGGCTTATTATTTGAATAATTTACTTGAAAATTTTAGAACTACTTTGATTAGACAAACTATGTTTGCAGAGTTTGAACTTATGATTCATGATTTGGAGGAAAACGGAGAGGTTTTAACTGATGAACTTCTTTGTAATACTTATTTAAAGTTAAATAAGAAGTATTTTACTGATGAAGCTATTAGTGATGATTTGATTAAGTTTGAATGGGCTAGAATTCCACATTTTTATACTAGTTTTTATGTATATAAGTATGCTACTGGTATATCTGTTGCTTCTAGAATAGTTAGTGATATTTTAAGTGAAAAAGAGGGTGCTCTTGATAATTATATGAAGTTTTTAGCGAGTGGTGGTAGTGATTATCCACTTGAAATACTTAAGAAAGTTGATATTGACATAGAAAATGATGATACAATAGATAAGGCTCTTGATATGTTTAGGGAAACTTTGAAAGAGTTTGAAGAAATAACGAAGTAAGGAAGAGGTAGTTATGGCAAAACGCGATTATTATGAGGTTCTTGGCGTTGATAAGAATGCTGATGAGAAAGAGATTAAACTTGCTTTTAGACGTTTAGCAAAGAAATATCATCCGGATGTTAACAAAGATAGTGGTGCTGAGGAAAAATTTAAGGAAGTTCAAGAGGCTTATGCAGTTTTATCTGATGAGAAAAGAAGGGCTCAATATGATAAGTTTGGGCATGCTGCATTTGATGGTTCTGCAGGAGGTGCTGGAGCTGGAGGCTTTGATTTTTCTGGATTTGATTTTTCTGATTTGTCTGATATTTTTGATAATATGTTTGGTGGAGGAGCGAGTTCGTTTTCTTATTCTTCATCTTCTCGTGGTGGCTCTAGGAGAAAGACTAGAGGAAATGATAGTCTTTTAGTAATGGAAATATCTTTTATGGAGGCGGCATTAGGTGCTGTTAAGGAGATTGAGATTACTACTACTGAGAAATGTAGTGAATGTAAAGGAAAAGGTGGCTTTGGAGAACATACTTGTGATGAGTGCCATGGTAGTGGTACTATTACGGGCACACAAAATACAATATTTGGTAGTTTTTTAACAAAGACTACTTGTACTAGATGTAATGGTGAAGGTGTTGTTTATGATAAAGTGTGTTCTAAATGTCGTGGTAAAGGAAGAGTTAAAGTTGTTAAAGAAGTAGATGTTAAGGTTCCAGAAGGTGTTGATACTGGTAATAGAATTAGACTTTCTGATATGGGAGAAGCGTCTCCGAATGGGGGGCCTAATGGTGATTTATATATTGAGTTTAAAGTTAAAGAACATGATTTTTATGAAAGAGATGGAAATGATGTTTATTTAGAACTTCCTATTACTATTACTGAGGCTATAATGGGAACTAAAAAGGATGTAAAACTTTTAAGAGATGTTGTTACTCTTACTATTCCTGCTGGATCTAATTCAGGAGATAAGCATAGATTAAGAGGTAAGGGTATAAAAGATGTTAATTATCATAATCATGGAGATTTTTATGTTGTTTTAAAAGTTATTACTCCTAAAAAGCTTTCTCGTGAACAAAAGAAATTAATTGAAAAATTAAATGAAACAGATTTATCTGATAAAGTTATTGATAAATATAATAAATTTGTAGAGCAATAGTTTTGCTCTTTTTTGTATATTAAAAGATATGATTTATATAAGAAACAGAAAGCGCCACTGGATTAGGCCAATGACGCTTTCAGAATTTCCTTTTACCTTTGGTAAATGAGTTATTTGAATTGTAATACTTTTTAAATTAATTGTCAATGTTTTAATATAAATTGCGTTATTTGAATATATGTTATATGATGTACAGTTTTTTGATTAAATTTCATTTTTTATTTCATAATGTAATGAAAAAGTGAATGTTTATAAATATCTGTGATATACTTGTATTATTCTTGCTGTTGCTTCAATAACGTTGTGATTGGATGGCTATTTTATTTCTAAGTATTTAGCTGTTTTTTGAAAAAAAGTATATATGAAATATTTAATAGGTTTGAAAATATAAAGAATAAATTAATTGTATTAAAAATGGTGAAATTTATTTAAATAAAGGTGGTGAAGAAATGGGAAAAGTGAATATTGATGTAAAAGAGATTGAAAAAATTATAGGAGAATCAGTGCAAAGTATAGAAAAAATTACTTATGGGTATACGAATGAAATATATTCAATTAATGAAAGATATATTTTAAAGATTTGTATTAATGAAAGAAATAAAGAAAATTTTAAGAGAGCTAGTCTTTTTTGTCAAAAATATTATAAAAGTATTAATTGTCCAAAAGTTTTATATAGTTGTTTGAATACAGATAATGTTTGGCAAATTGAGGATGAGTTTGAGGGAGAAAATTTATTTTTTAAGTGGAATAAGTTAAATAAAGATGAAAAAGAAGATGTAATTAGAAAAATTTGTAAAGAATTAAGAAAAATACATGAGATACCAGTAATG
>CAVGVM010000054.1:0-2846 GCA_963632645.1 Lachnospiraceae bacterium
TCCTAATAGTGATTTTGCTTCTTATACTTTGGGGTATGCTAAAAATGATGATGATGGAAAGATTAACGGGGAGTTTGGAATGGAACAACTTCTTAATGATGTTTTGTCTGGTACGGATGGGTATACTACTTATCAAAAGGATCTTAATGGTTATAAGATTCCTGGAACTAAGGAAGTTACTGTTAATGCTATTAATGGTAATGATGTTTATTTGACTATTGACTCTAATGTACAGTTTTTCTTGGAACAGGCTGCTAATAAGGCTGAGGAGAAATATGATTTTGATTGGCTTACTTTGGTGGTAGCGGATGCTAAAACTGGCAAGATACTTGGTAGTACACAAAGGCCTTCTTTTGATCCTAATAAGAAGAATATAAAGAACTGGATTGATATTACTGTTGGGGAGGCTTATGAACCTGGATCTATTATGAAGACTTATACTTATATGGCTGCGATGGAGGCTGGTACTTATCGTGGTGATAGTAAGTTTAAGTCAGGTAGATATAAGGCTGAGGATGGTACGATTATAAGTGATTGGAATTCTACGGGATTTGGTAATATTACTTATGATCGAGGGTATCAGGCTTCTAGTAATGTTGGTATTATAAATATAATAAATAATTTTATTAATAAGAAGATTTTAGAGGATTATTTTGCTAAACTTGGTTTTGGTGAAAAGACTGGTATTACTTTGTCTAGTGAGGTTTCTGGTAAGATTAATTTTAAGTATCAGACTGAGGTTTATAATGCAGGGTTTGGACAAGGTATAACTACTACTCCGATGCAACATATTCAGGCTCTTACTTCTATTGCTAATGATGGTATTATGCTTAAGCCTTATATTATTGATAAGGTTGTGGATGAGAATGGTAAGGTTGTATATCAAGGCGAAAGAACTGAGGCTGGTAGGGTGGCTTCTAAGAAAACTGCTCTTAAGATGAGGGAACTTATGTATAAGACTGTTAATTCTAATTGGTATGCTGCGACTGGCTATGAGTATAGGGTTAAGAATTCTAGTGTTATTGGTAAGACTGGTACGGCACAACTTGTTAATTCTAAAACTGGTAATTATTATACTGATGATTATAATGTTATTAAATCTTTTGCAGGTATGTGGCCTAAGAATGATCCTAAGGTTATAATTTATGCTTCTGTTAAGAGATCTGGTACTAGTAAGGCTATTTCTAAACCTGTTACGGAAATTGTTAAGAATATGAATAAGTATTTGAATATTTTTGATGATGATAAGAAGGAAAAAACTGTTAAGAATCATGTTATTGGTAATTATTTGAATACTGAACTTAGTACTGTTGAGAGTGAAACTAAGTATATTAAGAAACTTATTATTGGAAATGGCTCTAAGGTTGTTAATCAGTATCCTAGTAAGGGTGCGGTTATTGATTCTAATGAATCTTTGATATTACTTACAAATAGTAGTAGTTATAAGATGCCTAATTTGAAAGGGTATAGTAAACTTGAGGCTAATGAGGTATGTAATATGTTAGGACTTAGGTGTACTTTTAAGGGTTATGGTTATGTTAAGAGTCAATCTATTAGTAATAAGGTTGTTAAGGAAAATGATAAGATTTCGTTTGTGTTAAAGTAGAGGAATTTTGGTTCCTCTTTTTGTTTGTTTTGTTATTTTTGTGTATTAAAAAAAAGAAGCTTTTATTTTGCTTCTTTTAGGAATCCTGCTGATTCTATTTTTGATTTTATTCTTGCTTTAGTTTGTTCTCCTTCTATTCTGATTAGGCTTTCTTCTCCATTATCGAAGAATAGGACTGTTGGAGTTCCGCTTACATCAAATAGTTCATCATAAGTTTCTTGTTCTTTTTCTGATAGATTGCTTATGTTTAGACTATAGGCTTCGATGTTGTTTTCACTTAATACGCTTATGAAGTTTGGAGTAAATGCTTTACAGTGTTCACAGTCTGTTTGTCTTATGTAAAGAATGAAGTTGTCTTTGTTTTTTATTTTTGATGTTACTTCGTTTAATGTTATGTCGTGGATGTATTTTTCTTCATCTTGTGAGAATACTAAAGCTATTATTATTAAGACTATTATTAGTATTATAAATAGGAATAGCCATTTATGTTTTTTTATCATTTTTAACACCTCTTTTTTAATGATAGCATATTTGTTTTTTAAAATAAATATTTTGGGGTAAATTTGTTTACAATTTTGTATATTTATAGTAAAATATGGTGTATTTGAGGAGGTATATTATGGAGGATACTAAGTTTTATAGAGTTGAGACTTTGGGTATGGTACTTGATGAGAATATGGAGTTATGTGTTCCCAGGGTTATTGGTAAGAAAAGTGATTTTTTTAAGGGTAAGGATTCTAAATATGGTAGTATGCCGATGTTTGCATATTTGTCTGATGATGTGTTAAGAGATGTTGTTACTGATGATATTGTTAAGTTTGAATCTAATTTTATACTTCCTGATGGGGTATCTGTTTCTAAGAGTATAAAGGATGATAGTTTGGATGATATTGTTGCTATTTCGATTAAGCCTGTTAGTGTTGATGCGATGTTTGGCTGGATTTTTGAACTTGATGGGGAAGATATTAAGAGATATATTACTGAGGTTGATAAGTTAAAGAAGATTAGTATTAAAAGATATGGTGTCAGAAGTAAGGTTAAATCTATAAAAGAGGATAAATATCTTAAGGAGTTAATGCTTGATAATATTAAGAGTTTTAAGAATGATTGTTGTCGTATAAAAAGAGATATGGACTTTGAGTGTAGGTTTGTTAGGAAAAATAAGTGCTAGAAAAAACAAGGCACTGAGTGTGTAAAAAATTCTGTGTAAATGGAATCTAACCACGATATTTTGAAACCT
>CAVGVM010000055.1:0-2757 GCA_963632645.1 Lachnospiraceae bacterium
AACAAGAACAATCCCAAAAAACTATGACAAAACATATATTATACTAGGTGATTTATATGAAACATAGTTTTTTCTGTAACTGCAACGCTTGTAAAAATAGAAGAAGAACCAGTAGATTTTATCTAGGATTTCTAGGATTCTGGATATTAATAATTTTTTATCAAGCACTTATAACTATGTTTTTCTGCATTACTGTAAACGCCGTACTTCTATTTATAGAAATTGTTTTATTTTTCATCTTCTTACTTAGAATACTTTGGTAAAAAATAAAATCACTTAAAAAGCAAAGTGATTTTATTATGAATAAATACTAATCCAAATTAAATTTTTGTACATCATATAAATAATTATGATAAATCTCTTCATCAGTTAAAGACTTATTATAAACTCTTATAGAATATATTTTACCTTTAAAATAATTTTCAGGTCCTCCCACATAAACAGAAGCCTCCGGAGTTTTTGCATCAAACGAAAACTCTTTTTCATTGATTAAACTACCTTTATTAAATAATTTATAAGTTCTATTATTACGAGTACCAGTAAGTAACATATATTTATTAATATCATTAGAAGTTACACTCATTCTACTATCTGAATAATTACTTGATCCATCTGCGTACTGATACCCCATAGTATAATTACTAAAAAGCCAAAGCCCACCATATTGATTTATTGATTGGCCATCTTTATGAGTATTAAATAACATTTGAAAATTTGTATCTATCTTCTCTATCTTGTACAAAACCTCAATTGTACTAGACTTAGAAATATTATAAACTACTCCACTAGATTTATAAGCATAATCATTACTACCATCAAAAGATAAATAATTATCATACCAAGTAGGTCCACTAAGTGTAGAAGTATTACCCTTACCACTTAAATCTTTCCAAGTAGTTGTTGTATAATTCCTGTCAGCACCAGTATTAGCATAACCATCATACCATAAAACAAGTCCATCAGAAACATAACCATTATACGTATTAGTATAAGCATTTATTCTATGACCATTACTTGTTTCTATAGTAGCATCATTTAAAACCTCAGTCCAATTACTATTATCTTTAGAAACATAAGTTTTATTATTTTGATAACTTCTAGGATCTCCAAAATAATTCCAAAGTGCAACTTCATCCAAATCATATACCTTTTCCAAATCAACAGTTACACAATTATTAGTACTCGAACTAGATACATTAGCATAATTAGAAGGACTTATATCACCATCAGTAATTCTAGTATAAGGATTAGAACCAGCCGTTACTGTTCCAGTTACAGACTTACCCTTTGCAATATTTACTCCATCTTTTATAGCCTCTATTTCAGTCCAGTGATTATTATTATTAGCAGTATTATAACCAACACAACTCTTTATATATCTAACATCATTTAATTTAGTATTTCTTCTTTTAGGTTTTGCATCAACATAACTAATTTTAGCATACCCATCTCCAGTATTATAATAAGTTGAAATTTGTCCACCAATAAAGTATTTACCACTATAATGGAGAGTATCATTAGTATGAGTAATTGTAGTAGATTTTTCAACAGAATTTACGCCAGCATAACCACTTATATAGGATGAACCTCCTCCACCAGCAGGACCAGAGCCACCACCATAGTAGCCACCACCACCAGAATTATAATAAGCAGTAGAATTAGTTCCTCCATAGCCAAAAGACCCTGCTGTACCATTTGAATTTGCTGCTCCTCCAGAGGTTTGTGTTGAACTAGCAACCGTATAACTCGTATGATAAACATATTCAGAATAAAGTCCACTAGCATTGCCACCCTTCGAAGCACTACTATCCTCATATGTACCGCCTGCTCCTCCAGCAACCATTATCCTACTTGTTAAATCTTTAGTTAAATAAATATTACTCATTGCCTTACCACTACTTGTCTCAGCATATGTACCATTTTCAGAACTTGTATATATAACAGAACTTGTCTTTTTATCACTAGTTAATAACTCAGTCTTTTGATCATTATACGTCCTGCCATCACTATAATAATGCCATACCTCTACTTTACTAATAATATATTCCGATCCTAAATCAATTTCAACATAAGCATCATCACTACCTTCCAAACCAAAATAATTAGCACTTGTCGTATTACCATCAGTTATAGCGTTCGGAGTAGTAGCAGTACCTCCATAATGAGCTCCTGTCCCATTATATGAAACACTTTTACCATTACTTATTACATTACCAGACTCATCATAAACTTTTATTTCCACCCAATGACTTGATGTATTTTTAGACGAACCATTAATATAATTTCTTACATATCTATACTTTTTACTTGGCTCAGTATTATCACCATAAACTCTAACATCAGTTGCCCCACCACTACCAGAATTAGTACCTTGTTTACTACAACAATTAAATGTCTTTTTCATACCACCAACATTAAAATATAACTTCTCATTTGCCTCTAAATATATATAACCACTAGTCTTAGCAGCATAACTAGGATGAGCCTTAGTATAATCATTATAATTATTATTTCCAGTAGCACCAGCCATTTCTATGTAATAATAACCATCTCTTGGTACTGTGTATTTCTCAGTCTTACCAGTATAATTAAATGTTTTAGTAGCTCCGGAATCCATAGTCTCTGATCTTTGGGTTGCTTCTACTTTTAGTTTTAGAAAGGCCTTGTAGTCTTCTAGATTTTCTATATCTTTTTCTTTTGTTTTATCTAGCCATATTCTCATCTTAAAATTTATCATTTCTTTTTTATAGATTATAT
>CAVGVM010000056.1:0-4098 GCA_963632645.1 Lachnospiraceae bacterium
AAAGAAATATGGTAGAAAGCCTACTAATGATGAGCTTATGGGTGAACTTGATGTTAGTTTTGAAAAGCTTACTGCTATTAAAGATGCAAGTGAAAAAGATACTGTTATGTCTTTGGAAACTCCTGTTGGTGATGATAATGAAAGTTTGTTACTTGATTTTATTGCTGATGATGAAAGTGTAACTCCAGAACAAAATATTTTAGATTGTGATATGAAGCTTGTTGCTTCTAAACTTACTAAGTTTTTGACAGAACGTGAATTGGAAATTATTGATTTGCGTTATGGGCTTAGTGATGATAGAGCCAGAACTTTGCAAGAAGTTAGTGAGGTTTATAATGTTACTCGTGAGAGAATAAGACAAATTGAACTTAAGGCTCTTAGGAAGATGAGAGTTGCTGCTAGTGGAAATGATTTTTCTGATTATCATACTAAAGAGTTTAAACGTGAAATTGCTAATGGTACACTTAGAACAAGCCCTAAAGTTAGAAATTATTTTAATTTTGAAAAGTAACATTTTGTTGTGTTACTTTTTTGTTTTATTCTACATTCTTGACTTTTATGGGAAAAGTGATAAAAAATGCTTGCTTTTAATATGATATTGTGTTATTATTGTCATGTTATGACTGCTGTGATGTACAAGGTTGCTGATACGCCAGGCGTAGTTGTCTGATGATATTGGGTTTTTGTACGGAGCAAGTCTATACTAGATATAGGCGAAGGGAGGTTAGGATTATGGCGAAATCAGAAGTTCGTGTAAAACTTAAAAGTTATGATCACAGAATTCTTGATAATGCTGCTGCTAGAATTATGGAAACAGTAAAAAGAGCTGGTGGTGAGGTTAGTGGACCTGTACCACTTCCAACTGAAGTTGAAAAGATTACAATTTTAAGAGCAGTTCACAAGTATAAAGATTCTCGTGAACAATATGAAATGCGTACTCATAAGAGATTAATCGACATTAAAAATCCTAGTAAGGAAGTGATGGATGTTATGCAACGTCTGGACTTACCTAGTGGTGTTGATATTCAAATCAAACAAAAATAATTTAGAAGGAGAAATTAAAAATGAAAGGAATCTTAGGTAGAAAGCTTGGTATGACTCAAGTGTTTGGTACTGATGGGAAACTTGTTCCTGTTACTGTGATTGAAGTTGAACCTAATGTTGTTACTCAAATCAAAACTACTGAAAATGATGGTTATGAAGCAGTACAACTTGGATTTGATTCTGTTAGAGAAAAAGTTAGTAACAAAGCTAAAATGGGGCATACAAAAAAAGCTAACACTACTCCTAAGCGCTTCTTAAGAGAAATAAGAGGAGTAGATATTAGTGCTTATACTTTGGGGCAAGAAGTAAAAGCTGATTTATTTCTAGCTGGTGAAATGGTTGATGTTACTGGAATCAGCAAAGGAAAAGGTTACCAAGGGGTAATCAAGAAAAATAATCAACATCGTGGGCCAATGAGTCATGGTTCAAAATATCATAGAGGTGTAGGTTCTCTTGGTACTATGAGACCAATGAGGGTTATGCCTGGTAAAGCACTTCCAGGACATATGGGTGCTGAACAAGTTACTATTCAAAATCTTGAAATAATTAAAGTTGATGTAGATGATAATTGTATTTTGGTAAAGGGAAGTATTCCTGGACCTAAGAAGGGTATGGTTATTATAAAAAGTGCTGTTAAGACTGACAAGGTTAATGATGCTTTTGATCTAATATCTTATGAAGAAGAAGTAGTAGAACCTGAAGTTGTAGAAAATACTACTGAAGAAGTTAAGGAGGATTAATATGAAATTTGAACTTGTAGATCTTAATGGAAATAAAGTTAAAGATGTAACTTTAAGTAAAGAAGTTTTTGGAATAGAACCTAATGATGTTGTTTTAAAGGATGCAATTGTTTTAGGACGTGCTGCTTTAAGACAAGGAACTCACAAGGCTAAAACTAGATCAGAAGTTTCTGGTGGTGGTAGAAAACCTTGGAGACAAAAAGGAACAGGAAATGCTCGTCAAGGCTCAATTAGAGCAGTTCAATGGGTTGGAGGCGGAATTGCTTTTGGACCAGTTCCTAGAGATTATAGTAAGAAACAAAATAGAAAAGAGAGAAAACTTGCTCTTAGATCTGCTTATTCTTACAAAACTAAAGGAAAAGATATTGTTATGGTAGAAAAACTTAGTCTTGATACTCCTAAAACTAAGGAAATGGTATCAGTTCTTAAGAATTTAGATCTTGATAATGTTAAGACTTTAGTTATTGTTAATGAATATGATGAAAATGTTATTCTTGCTTCTCGTAATTTAAAGAATATTATGATTGCTCTTCCTGAAGAAGTTAGTGTGCTTGATATTGTAAGCGCTAAGAAACTTTTAATTGAAGAAGCTGCTGCAGAAAAGATAAAGGAGGTGCTTAAATAATGGATACTAAGTATTTAGATGTTATTAAAGCGCCAGTAGTTACTGAAAAGTCTGCTAATATGGGTCAAAATGGAGAATATGTTTTTTATGTTGATCCTAAAGCAAATAAGACTGAAATTAAACTTGCTATTGAAAAAATATTTGGTGTAAAAGTAGAAAATATTAGAACAATTAATGTTCATCCTAAAAAGAGAAGAGTAGGTCGTTATACAGGGCTTACTAATCGTAAGAAAAAGGCAATTGTTAAATTAGCTCAAGGGCAAACAATTGAATTAGGGTAAGGAGGTATAATAAATGGCAATTAAAAATATGAAACCTACTACTCCTGGACAACGTGGTATGAGCAAGCTTCGCAATGATGAAATTACTACTAATAAACCTGAAAAGAGTCTACTTGCTTCTAAGAGTAAGAATGCTGGTAGAAATAATCAAGGTAGAATTACTGTAAGACATCAAGGTGGAGGAGAAAAGAGAAAGTACCGTTTAATTGATTTTAAGAGAAATAAATTTGATATAGTTGGTACTGTTGCTACTATCGAATACGATCCAAATAGAGGTGCTAATATTGCTTTGATTAACTATATTGATGGTGAAAAGAGATATATTATTGCTCCTAAAGGGTTAAAGGTAGGAATGAAGATTGTTTCTGGAGAAAATGTTGATATTAAAGTAGGAAATGCGCTTCCTCTTATGAATATTCCAGAAGGAACACTTGTACATAATATTGAACTTCAACCTGGTAAAGGTGCTGAACTTGCAAGATCTGCTGGGGCTAGTGCTCAAATTCTTGGTAAAGAAGGTAAATATGTACTTGTAAGACTTGCCTCTGGTGAAGTTAGAAAAGTTCTTGGAACTTGTATGGCTACTATAGGTGAAGTTGGAAATGAAGATTATTCTTTAGTTAAAATTGGTAAAGCAGGTAGAAAAAGACATATGGGAGTTAGACCTACTGTTCGTGGTTCTGTTATGAACCCTAATGATCACCCTCATGGTGGTGGTGAAGGTCGTGCACCTATTGGTAGAAGTGGACCAATGACTCCTTGGGGTAAACCAGCTCTTGGTTATAAAACTAGAAAGAAAAAAGCGTCTGATAAACTAATTATTAGAAGAAGAAAGAAAAGAAAGTAGGAGGTTATAGAATATGGCAAGAAGTATTAAAAAAGGACCTTATGTATTTGATAGATTATTAAAGAAGGTTCAAAAGTTAAATGAAACTGGTAAAAAAGAAGTAATTAAAACTTGGTCACGTCGTTCTACAATTTTTCCTGAGTTTGTAGGTCATACTTTTGCAGTTCATAATGGTAATAAGTTTATACCAGTTTATGTTACTGAAGATATGGTTGGTCATAAATTAGGAGAATTTGCTCTTACAAGAACATTTGGTGGACATGGCGCTGATAAGAAGAAGAAAAAATAACAAGAGGAGGATTTTAGAAAATGGATGTAAAAGCTATTGCTAAGGATGTAAGAATTAGTCCAATTAAAATTCGTCTTATGGTGGATTTAATCCGTGGTAAGAATGTTAATGATGCTTTAAATATTTTAACTAATTATAATAGTAAACCAGCAAGGGTTGTTAAGAAGGTTCTTGACTCTGCTATAGCTAATGCTGTTAATAATAATAATCTTGATAAAGATAAATTATATATTAAAACTGCTGTAGTTGATCAAGCTTCTACACTAAAAAGA
>CAVGVM010000057.1:0-4045 GCA_963632645.1 Lachnospiraceae bacterium
ATTATAAATCTTATTGCACAACTTTTGTGCACTTCTTTTTTTAAAATACATTAATGTAAAAAAATGAAAAATTATATTTAATAATCTTTATGTTTGAAATAATGAGTGATATAATTGTGGTAAGAATAGAATAGGTGATTGATATGAAGAATAAAGATAGACTTAAAGATATAATTAGTATTATTGTTAGTAATGATATTGTTAAAGATAGGAGTCCTAAGAATGTTAGAAATACACTTGAAAAATTGGGGCCAACGTTTATTAAAATTGGTCAAATTCTTTCGACTAGGGTTGATTTGATTCCTTCGGAATATGCTCTTGAACTTGCTAAACTTCGTAGTGAGGTTACTCCAATTCCTTATGATGAGATTATTTCTTTGTTAAAGGAAAGCTATGGTGATAATTTTTCAAAGTTTGTTGATATTTCTGAAAAACCTATTGGATGTGCTTCGATTGCACAGGTTCATACTGCTAAAGTGAAGGGGCTTGGTAAGGTTGTTTTAAAGATTAAGAGGCCTGCTATAGATGATGAAATTAAGAATGATATAGAACTTTTAAAGGAGGCTGTTAAGGTTCTTCATCTTAGTCATTTTATTAAAGTTATGGATTTAGAGATGGTGCTTGATGAGATATATAAATGTACTTTGAAGGAACTTGATTTTGAGGAAGAAAAGAATAATATGCTTAGTTTTTTAGATAGTAATAAAACAGAAAGGTATATTACTTGTCCTAAGGTGTATTCAGAGTTTTGTTTGAAGAATGTTGTGGTTATGGAATATATTGAGGGGATTATGGTTTCTGATTTTGATGCTATAGAAAAGGCTAAATATGATAAAAAGTTAATTGTTCGTGAACTTGGTAATAGTTATATGAAGCAGGCTTTAGATGATGGTTTGTTTCATGCTGATCCACATCCTGATAATATATGTTTGAGTAAGGGTAAAATTGTGTTTTTGGATTGGGGTATGGTTGGTAGTATTAGCAAGAAAAATAGAGGTTTGCTTTCTGATTGTATGAAGGGAATTATTTATGAGGATTATGATAGAGTTGCAGATGATTTAATTAGTATGTCTTCGAAAAGGGGAGATTTTAACTATGATAAGTTAGTTAAAGATGTTGACGATATTTTAAGTGTTTTTACTTCGATGGAACTTTGTAATATTGATGTTAAGAAGTTTATGTCTGATATGTTTAATATGCTTAGGAGTAATAACTTGGTACTTGATTATGATGTTACGTTGTTGATTCGTGGTATTTGTGTAATAGAAAGTGTTATGAAACGATTGGATTCTTCGACTAGTTTGTTTGAGGTTTTAGAAAGTAGAGTTAAGCAAGATGAGATTAAGTCTTTTATTTCAAAGGATAATTTGAAGAAAATTAGTAGAGACTTAATTAAGAGTGGTAATAGTTTGATTAGTTTACCAAATAGGGTTGATAAACTAATGAGAAGTGTTTCAGATGGAGAGTTTAAGTTTAAATTTGAACTTAGTGATTCTAGTAAGCATGTTGATAAGATTGAAAATTTGGTTCATGAACTTATTTTAGGATTTATTGATGGGTGTTTGATTCTTGGTTATAGTTTATGTTCTTCGAATAGCATAAAATGCTTTTTCTTGATTTTTATAATTGTTATTTCGGCTTGGTTGTTGTTGAAGATGATTTTTGATTTGTTTCATAAGGGGTATTAAAATTAATAAAAGACTAACAATTGTTATTTGATTTGATTGTTAGTCTTTTTTTTTATGCTGTTGGTCCGGTTGGCCCGGTAGGTCCTGTTGGTCCGGTTGGTCCAGTAGGTCCTTGTGGTATTGTTAGGTTTAAACTGTAGTTTGGTGCTGTACCAGTTATGGATGCTGTTGCTTCGGTTCCTGGTGCACCAGTTGTTATTGTTCCTATTGTTAGTGTTGGAGTTTCTCCGTCTGTTCCAGTTGGTCCGGTTGCTCCGATAGGTCCTGTTGGTCCTGTTGGTCCAGTAGGTCCGGTTGCTCCAGTAGGTCCTGTTGGTCCGGTAGGTCCAGTTGCACCCCCACTTGGTCCGGAAGGTCCAGTAGGCCCGGTAGGTCCTATTACTCCCACATAGTTTATTGGTGGAAGTGGTCTTTTTTTATTACAATTATTCATTTTTTACCTCCTTAATTTATTATATGATTGTTATTTTCCTTTGAATAAATTGTATGACTATATATTTTTATATTTTGATTTTGTTCTTGTGTTATAATTGTTTATAGTGGAGGTTATTTTATGAATGTTAATATTATTAAGAATATGAATAATCATAATAGATATTTATCTAAGTATGCTTGTTCTGATAGGGATGCTATTAGATTTTTTGATATTGATGATGATTTTAGAACTAGTTTTTTTAGAGATATAGATAGAATTATTTATTCTCTTTCTTATATTAGATATGCTGATAAGACACAGGTGTTTTCTAATGTTGATAATGATATGATAAGCAAGAGAATGACTCATGTTCAACTTGTTAGTAAAATTGCTAGGACTATTGGTAGAGCACTTGCTTTGAATGAGGATTTGATTGAGGCTGCTTGTCTTGGACATGATCTTGGACATGTACCATTTGGTCATGTTGGTGAAAAGATTTTAAGTGATATTAGTGTTAAGTATAATGAGGGATATTTTTATCATAATGTTCAAAGTGTTAGGACTTTGATGAATATTGAAAACTATGGTTTGGGAAATAATTTATCTGTTCAAGTTCTTGATGCTATTTTTTGTCATAATGGGGAGGTTATTAGTGGCGTTTATGAACCAGTTTTGAAAACTAGTGAGGAGTTTTTAAATGAATATAATAATAGTTATTATGATGAATCTATTTTGAAGAATGTTAGACCTATGACTTTGGAGGGGTGTGTTGTACGTATTAGTGATGTTATTGCTTATATTGGCAAAGATATTGATGATGCAATTAGACTTGGTGTTGTTAGTATTACTGATGTTCCAGATAAGATTGTTTCAGTTTTGGGCTTTAGTAATTCAGAGATTGTTAATACTATAGTTAAAGATATTGTTGTTAATAGTTATGGTAAAAATTATATTAAGATTTCTGATAATATTTTTAATGCTATGAATGAACTTATGAGTTTTAATTATGAGAATATTTATTTAAAGGCTAATACTAATGCTGATATTGAAAATTATAGGACTATGTTTAATAAGTTATTTGATCTTTATTGTTATCAGATTGAAAATAATATAGTGTCTGAAGATATTTTTACTTTATTTTTGAATAATATGAGTGATGAATATAATAAGGAAACTGTTGCTAGAAGGGTTATTGATTATATTGCTGGTATGACTGATGATTTTTTTGTGTTACAGTATGATAAGTATTTTAGTGAATAGTTTTATTGTATTATAAAAGAGTTAAAAACGTTTCTTTGTTTTTAACTCTTTTTGTATATTATTTATTTTTTTAGATATAGTTATCTGCTTTTACTTCCATATAACTTTGTGGATGTTTGCATACTGGGCATACATCTAGTGCATTTTCTCCGATGTAAACGTGACCACAGTTTCTACATATCCACATTTTATCACCATTTTTATGGAATACTTTATCTTCTTTTACGTTATTTAGTAGTGTTAGGTATCTGTCTTCGTGTTCTTTTTCTATTTTTGCTACTTCTTCGAATAGGTATGCTATTCTATCGAAACCTTCTTCTTTTGCTGTTTTTGCGAATTCTTTGTACATTTCAGTCCATTCGTAGTTTTCTCCATTTGCAGCGTCTTCTAGATTTTCTTCTGTTGAAGGGATGTTTCCTCCGTGTAATTCTTTGAACCATAATTTTGCATGTTCTTTTTCATTGTTTGCAGTTTCTTCAAAAATGGCTGCTATTTGTTCGTAACCATCTTTTCTTGCTTTGCTGGCATAGTAAGTATATTTATTTCTTGCTTGTGATTCTCCAGCAAAAGCTGTCATTAGATTTTCTTCTGTTTTACTTCCTTTTAATTCCATTTTTCTTTTCCTCCTTATTTAGACATTTATGACATATTCCTGTATATTTTAAATCGTAATCTAATACTT
>CAVGVM010000058.1:0-6553 GCA_963632645.1 Lachnospiraceae bacterium
TAGGACCCCTTGATTAACAGTCAAGTGCTCTAACCGACTGAGCTATTGAGGCATAAATGGTGGGCCTGAATGGACTTGAACCATCGACCTCACGCTTATCAGGCGTGCGCTCTAACCAGCTGAGCTACAAGCCCATTTGCTCTCTTTTGTTTCCGTTAAGCAATATAAATGTTACTATATATTTTGGGTTTTTGCAAGGGTTTTTTTGAAATTTTTTTAATTTTTTTTAATTTATTCAAATTTTGCTCCAGAATCAGCGTTTATTTCTAGGTTTGAGGTCTTACCTTTTTTATATAGAAAGTATCCTGCTGATGCTACCATTGTGGCATTATCGGTACAATATTTCATACTTGGGTATGAGAACTCGAAATTTTCTTGTTTTGATAATTGTGTAAATTTTTCTCTTATTCCTTGGTTGGCTGCTACTCCACCTGCTAGGATTAATTTTTTTGTGTTATATTTTTTCATGGCTTTTATTGTTTTTGTTGTTAGAGAATTTACTACTACGTTTTGAAATGAGCAGGCTAGATCTTCTTTGTTTAAGGTTTCTCCTTTTTGGTTTATGTTATGTACAAGATTTATTACGGCACTTTTTAGACCACTGAAGCTAAAGTTGAAGCTTTCGTCATTAAGTGGTATTGGTAAAATATAATTCGGTTTTCCTTGGTGTGCTAGTTTGTCTATAACAGGCCCTCCTGGGTATGGTACATTTATTATTCTTCCTACTTTGTCGTAGCATTCTCCTACTGCATCGTCTAGGGTTTTTCCTACGACTTGGTAATCAAAGTGATCTTTCATGTATAACAGTTCTGTGTGTCCTCCACTTATTATTAAAGCAATTAAGGGAAATTTCAAGGGATTTTCTATGTTATTTGCATATATATGACTTCTTATGTGATGAACTGGTACTAGGGGTTTATCATATATATACGCTAGTGTTTTGGCTGCTTCTAATCCTACTAGTAAAGAGCCTACTAGTCCTGGTCCATGAGTTACTGCTATTGCGGAGATATCATTCATTGTAAGTTTTGATTCTTTTAAGCATTTGTCTATGACGAATACTACGTCTTTTACGTGGTTTCTACTGGCTATTTCTGGTACTACTCCACCATATAATGTATGTATATCTATTTGACTTAGTATTACTGTATTTATTTCTTCGTTTCCGTTTTTTACGATTGAACAAGATGTTTCATCACAACTTGATTCTATTCCTAAGATATATGTATCTTTCATGATATCACTTCTTTCTTTCCATTAAGAGTCCATCTATATTGTTATAGTAGCCTTTTCTTATTGTTACTTGTTTGAAGTTATATTTTTTGTATAGTTTTATGGCTATTTCGTTGGTTTGTTTTACTTCTAGGGTTATATCTTTATCTTTTTTGATTAGTTCTTCTAACATTTTTGAGGCTATTTTTTGATTTCTAGAGTTTTTTTCCACTTCTATTTGGTTTATTTCTATTCTTTCATAGATTTCACTGTAATATAGGTAGCCTTTTATGGTTTTATCTATGTAGATTATTACTTTAGCGAAGGGATTATTTGTTAGTTCTTCTTTTATGTAGTTTGTGTTAATAAATGAATTTTTTAAGCTGTTTAAGTCATTAATTGTTATTTGTTTTATCATTTAATTTTTCCTCGGCTTCTGGTTTTTTTAGGTAATTTGGTACGAATGACATAGGGTTTTCTTTTGTTTTTGTACCTTTGTTGTAGAAGTTTTGTAGGTTTGGTTTAAATTTTTCTGTTTTTATTTGAAATTCGTCATTTGAGACAAAGATATATTCTTTGTTATATGATTTTACTTTTTCTATTAAATCCTCTAGTTTTATGTAGCATTCGTCCATTAGAACGTTATATTCTTTATCATATATTGCTCCGTATACATAGCCACTTCTGGCATCTATTATTGGTATTATTAAATCTTTTGTTACTGAGGTTGCCATTACGTTTAGGCTTGATGTGCTATATAGATTTTTTTCTAGGAAATAGGTCATTGTTTTGGCTATGGTTACTCCTACTCTTAGTCCTGTAAATGATCCTGGTCCTTTTACGCATATTACTTCGTCTAGATCTTTTGGTTTTAGGTTTTGTTTATCTAGTAGTTCTTTTATGAGATATAGTGTTTCTTTTGATAGGTTTCTGTCTAGTTGTTTATATATTTCATCAATTATTTTACCTTCTTTTGCTAGACCTATATTTAAAAAATTTGATGAGGTATTTAAAAAAAGACTTATCATAGTACTGCCTCACATAAGTCTTCGTATTTTTTACCATATGGTTTAATAATTAATACTCTTTTGTTTTCTCCAAGTATTTTGAAAGATATTTCTAGTCTTTCTTTTGGTAGTTCATCTTTTATCATGTCTGACCATTCTATTATTGATACTCCTTTTTTTACGAAGTATTCTGCAAAATCTATTTGAACATTTGCTTCGTCTATACGGTAAACATCCATGTGAAAAAGAGGCATTTCTCCGCCGTAGTATTCTTTAACTATGTTAAAGGTTGGGGATGTTATTGTATCAGTAATTCCTAGGGCATTTGCAAATCCTTTGGTAAATACTGTTTTTCCACTTCCTAAATCTCCTTTTAGACATATTACCATATTAGGAAATTTTTCACTTTCTAAGTTTTCTGCTAATTCGATTGTTTCTCGTTCATTTAACGATGTAATTTTATATTCCACTTATATCACCAAAATCATTTTATCATAAAGAAAAGATGTTGTTCAACACCTTTTTTGATTTTTTATTATTTTTTATTTTTTTACTTTTACTTTGTAAATTACTTCATCATTTTTTTCATTTGTAATAGTTGATATTCCAGATAGGATTAGTACTATTCCTAGGAAAATACCTGCTCCAACGACTGGTATTGCTGGTAGTGCAAAGGCTATTACTCCGAGAATGATTCTAGTTATTGGCCCTACTAGGGCTTTTGTTTCTTTTGTTACTTTGGTTGTAAATATTAAACTTGATAGTCCAGATATGAATAACCATATTCCTAGGATGATTGGTACTACTTTTACTGCGGCTTCTGTGTTTGTTACTAGAATGATACCAAATATTAATCCTAATACTGAACCTCCGATTGTGTATGATGCTAATGGGTTTTTGCTTACTATAGCAGAGATTATACCGATAGCGGCATATACTATTAAGATGATTCCTGCTGCTAATACTATGCTAGCAAATGTTCCTTGAGGGCTTACTAGAAAAACTATTCCAAATAGTATTAAGAGTGCTCCAAATATACAAGTCCATGCTTTTTTACTCATTAAATATTCCTCCTTTAATAATTTAAGTATTCATCTTCAAGCCATACTTTGTTTTTGTATGATGAGTTGTATACTTTGTAATCATATTTTTTTCCATTTTCTTTGATAAATACTGAGTAAACCTTGATTGTACTGTTTTTTGATAATGGTATTACTGTTTCGCCTTTTTCTTTGTATACTATTTCACAAGAGAATACGTATTTATTTCCTTTGTTTTCTAGATATGTGCATTTTCTTGATACTATTTCGTCGATGTTTTCGGCTTTTTTTCTTACTTCTCCAAGGGTTTTGTTGGCAAACCAAGAGTCTATGGCCATTTCACCATATTTTGGCTGCATGTAAGGATCTAGAAAGCATCCTGTTGTTAGAAAAATACTAATACAAATTAATAAAAAAAGTCTTATCTTCATATGATTACCTCATAGTAATCATAACATAGATAATAACTTTTTACAAGACTACTCTAGGACATCTGTTGCTTTATGATTGGTTTGATCGAATAATACTAGATTGTCATTTTTGTCTAGGGTTGCTAGGAAGATGTCTTCAACTGTTTTGTGTCTGTTTTTTAGTTGTTGTTCTAGCCATTTACGGGTTTTTCCATATTTTTTAAGATTTTCTTCCATTAGATTACCATCTATTATTATGTTAGCAGGCATACTGGCTTTTTCTTTTTTGATTTTCATATCTTTGTTAATTACTGTACTATATTCACTTTTTGGCATAATACTTATTTTTCCACTTGATTCCATTACTGCATAGGCTATTTCTGATACGTCAAAGTATCCTTGTTCTCTTGCTTGTTCTAGAAAATCGTTTATGTCAAATTTTACTTTTTTTAGGCCTTCTTTAAGAAATTTTCCATCTTCGATTATTACTGTTGGTATTCCTGAGAAGAATCTTCTTAGGAAGATGCTTTTCATGGTTCCGATGGAAATTATGTATGCTATTAGGCCGAATATTATGACTGCTATGGTTCCGTGCAAAATATCTGAATCAAGGTTTATGGTCATTTCCGCGGCAAAGTTTCCTATGGATATGCCAATTACGTAATCAAATAGGCTTAGTTGTGAGACTTGTTTTTTACCTAGCATTTTTGTTACTAGAAAGAGAGTTACTAAGGAAAGAATTGCTCTCATAGTTACGTTTAATAAATCATGCATTATATATCACCATGATTAGTATGTGTTTTTTAGATTGTTTTATGCAAAAAAAGAATAAGGATTTCCCTTACTCTATATTAGTTATTTCAAATTTGTAGCTGTCGCTTATGTTTCCTGCTGTATCTTTAGCAAAGACATAGTATGCTGAGTTGTATGTTGTTGTATAGGTTACAACAGGATTTGTGGCTCCGGTTATTGTTTTCCATTTGCAAGTTGTTGAACTATCTACTGGTGCGACACACCATTGATGGATTAGACTCATGGTATCACGCATAGGAATTTGTACTGAATCTACTTTGGTTGCACTTGTATCTATTCCTGCGACTGTAAGTACTTTTGGTTTGGTTGTATCTAGTTTAGAAATGTATTGTACGACGTTACTACATACACCATTTTTACAGGCTTTTACGTAATAAGTAGCTTTTTCATCTTTGGTTACTGTTACTTTTGTACCTTTGTTATTCATATCTTTTTCGGTTTTTCCATAGTAGTATGCTACACCATTTTCGGAACCTGAGAATTTCAAGGTATATGGTTTGTTATGCCACTGGTTGGTTTCTATTTCATCGCTTGCTGTTATTACAGGATTTTTCATTTTTACTACGGTTACTTTTACTGTTCTTGATACATCATTATTTGCTGATGCTGTTATTGTTACTGTTCCTGGTTTTTTGGCATAGATTACACCTTGTTCTGTTACGGTTGCTATGTTGCTGTCGGAACTTTCCCAAATTATTTTTTTGTTTTTAGCATTATCTGGTGTTAGGGTTGCCATAACTTTTTCACTTTCGCCTTGAATTACTGTTATATCAGTTTTGTCTAGTGTCATTTCTGTTACTACTGTTCCTTCATCAGATTGTTCTTCAGATACTATTACTTGAATTTCTTGACTTAGTATGGAACTTATAGGCTTAGCAGTTATAGTTACTGTTCCTGGTTTTAAAGCCTTTATTAACCCTCCTTCGCTTACTGTTACTATTTCTTCATCAGAACTTTGAAAATTCATTGGTGATGTTGTAGCATTCGCAGGAGTGTATCCTACTTTTAGTCTAACATTTTGTTTTGGTTTTAATTGAACTTTTGCAGGTGTTACTGAAAATGTTTTCATATTGATATGATCTTTTGTTACTTCAACGTTTACTGATATTGATCTAGCTTCTTTTCTAAGAGTTAGAATGGCTTTTCCAACGTTTACTCCTTCTATTCTACCGTTGCTATCTACTTTCATTATTTCTTCGTTGCTTGACTCATATTTTATTCCTTTTGAACATTCTTTTTCCCCGAAGTCAGTAGTTAAGTCGTACATTGATTCTTTTACTACTGAGATGTTTTCTGTTAGTAATAGGTCGTTGTTAAATGCTGGACAGACTACTATTTCTCTTGTTTCTTTGGCCATATTTTTTTTGTTTAATTTTGAGTTTATTTCTATTTTGGCTCTTCCTTCTTGAATTGGGATTATAGTATTTAAAACGTCCTTTCCTTTTAATTCTTTATCAAGAATGGTTACTACGTCTGGATTTTTTGTTTCAAATGTGGTTGTTGTTTGATCTAGGTTTTTCTTACCTTTTGCCATTACTGATATGTTTCCTGTTTCTCCCATGTATACTACTTCTGGTGCTATTATTTCTGAAAAGTATGAGGCTCTGTCTTTGGAGATGTATGCTAAGATTAGTAGTAGTATTACTAGGATTAGGAAAAGTATTCCTACAACTACTATTACCATTCTTTTGTTGATGGTACTTAGATAGTATTTTACTTTTTCTTCTGGTGTTTGATCTTGTTTATCTTCGAAAACAATATTTGAACTGTCGATATAATCCATATCTTTATTTACTCCGATACGACTGAAGTCAGAGTTTTCACTATAATCTTGATGATAAATATCTACTGGTTTTTCTTGCTTTGTTTCTGTTTTTTCTTGTTTGGTACCAGAGTTTTTTTCGTTATCATCGTTTACGTAATAATCTGGCTCTTCTACTTTAAAATCACCTTTAGCCATGATATCACCCCTATTCTATATAAATGATATAATAAATTTCTATAAAAAGCAATAAGTTTGCAGGATAAACGCATGAGAAATTATGCGTTTTTTATGCTATCATATATATAA